>JBBQSR010000163.1:0-7881 GCA_038234855.1 Ktedonobacterales bacterium
CTGCGCGAAGCGATAGCGCACGCCATCGGGCGCGCCGTGTTGCAGGGTCGCACCATCCCACGCCTTCATGCTGAAGAGTTTGCCACGCGTGGTGAGCGCGACGGCTTTGCCGCTGGGGCTGAGTGCCGCGTTATCGAGATATGGCGCGGCGGGGACGAAGCGGCGGGCGCGCTGCGTCTGCAAGCTGGGCAGATCGATAGGCACGGGCGTCGCAGCCGTCGCCGTCGGCTCCAGCACAAAGAGGTCGCCCCCCGCGTGGAAGACGAGTCGTTGCCCATCCGTCGCCAGGCCGCGCGCGTAATATTCGGTCTGTCGCGTGTGGCGGCGCAGATCCTCGCCCGTGGCGGTGCAGGACCACACATCACCCAGCCCCTCGTGATCCGAGATGAAGTAGATGCGGTCGCCGACCCAACACGGGTCGGCCAGGTTGCTGGCGAGCTTCAACAGGGGGCGAAACGTGCCGCTACCCGTCGGGTCGATCCAGAAATACCCAGCGGTGCCGCCGCGATAGCGTTTCCAGAAGGCGGGGTCGCTGATGTTGCGGCCCAGCACCAGCGCACCATTGGGGCCATGGGCGATGGCGTTGGCGATGCCGTAGGGCAGCGTGATGGGTTCGCCCCCCGTCGGCGCGATGCCGCACAGCATGCGCATGCGGGGCGACGGCTGCCGCGCGGAGGTCGCGTAGAGGATGAGCGAGCTATCGGGCTGCCAGCCCGCCACCACCGCGCCGCCGCCCTGGTAGGTGAGCCGTTCGGCGGGGCCACCCTCGGCGGGCATCACGTAGACCTCGTTCGGTCCCTCGCTCTCGCCCGTGAAGGCCAGCAGCTTGCCATCCGGCGAAAAGTGGGGATAGTTCGCGGCGGCGATGCCCGCCGTCAGGCGCTCGGCCCGCCCGCCCGCAAGGGGAATGCGCCAGAGGTCGTCCTCGGCGGTAAAGACAATCGTTTCTTTATATATAGTAGGGAAACGCACGTATCCAGCGAATGCCATAGCAATGCCTCTTTCTCAGCCGCCGCACACAGCCCTTTCGCAAAGCGCTCGTCGGCCCTCCACTATTCTTTCGGTGCCCTGCCATGGTACGTGCTGAATCGACCAATTGTCAACATCACAAGCGGGCACACCGCCCCTTGCGCGGATGTCCGCCCACTGAGGTTGCCTGCCCGGCGCGCATCGTGTCTCACCCCAAGAGCGCGAGTGGGCGCGATAGCCGAGTCATTTATCGGTAGCCAGTAGATAATAGTAGGCTAATCCCCTGTCAAACACCTATCATGCATGGAAATACCTGCATCCCATAGCGATACCTTGTAAATAGATGCATATGCACTGACATTATTATTGCATATGCATCTTTTTGCCGTAGTGGTGTGTTCTTTCCCTGCGAACACGTTCTTCCATGACTCCCCTGGTTTTCGAGGTGGATGACGCACCCAAGAAAGCGCATTATTCGACCACATTTCGTAGTACTTTCGGGATAAATATCCGCTGATTACGCCGTTACCCTTGACACTCAGACAAAACGTGTGTCTAAAATCCCTCCCTGTACGGAGTCGCATCTCGGGCATTTGTCCTAGACCGCTGTGCTTCGCACCTGCTAGCCCTGGATTTTCCTGGGCTGCGGGCCGCTCGACATCCCATCCATGGGGGGTGCGAGTGGCAGATATCCATCCCTCGCGGCGTTTCGGTCGCGACGGATGATACCGACGGAAGGACACTGACCGTGTTCACAGACTTGCTTTTTTCGGCGCGTCCTGCACGCGCTCTTTTGGGAATTTTCATCGCCGTGGCGGCGTTCGGCAGCTTTGCCGCGCCATCTGGCCTGGCTATCGCCGCTGGCGTTCCCGCTGGTGTGGCTGACCCCCAGGTGGCCGCCGCGCATGCCGCCCAGACCTGGGCACAGCTCGCCAACCTGAGCGTAACGCACGCCACCGTGACGCAGCCGACTAGCCCGAGTAAGGCGAGCACCGGGGCACCCGCTGCCAATGCCACCCTGCACAGTTCGGCCACCGCCATCCTCGCTGATACCCGCTGGAGCGCGGAGCCGTGCCAGTCGGGCACCTACGTCAGCGGCGGCATCTCGCAGTGGAAGGTACCGCCCGGCTGCTATGGCGGCGTCTATTGGATCAACACGCGCAACTTCGTGGCCCGCTCCGGCTTTGGCTGGTGCAACTGGTGGCCCGAGGTGCTGCATCCAGACTTCCCCAATGTCATCTATGGGGCACGACACAGCACGCCCGTCCCTGGCGCGGTGGTGGTCTTCGCCCCCGGTGAGCAGGGGGCCGGTTCTGGTGGCCACTACGGCGAGGTCGTCGCCGTCCTCGGCCACGGCTGGATCCTCATCTCCGAGATGAATAATTCCTGGCGTGGCGGCTTCGCTCGGGTGACGTATCGTTACGTCTACCAGTCGGCGAGCGTGTCGTATATCTACTGACCGCCAGCTAGCCTGCGCCGGGGGGATTGGGACTTTTGGCCCAACTCCCCGGCGTCCGCGTTTCGCCTCGGTCATTCCGCGCGCTGACGCCAGGGGTGGCCTGACGGCCCGGATGTTTGGGTATCCCCCTGGTCGGCGCGCATGACCCGAAAAACAGCGACGCATTTGCCATCGTTGACCGCCGTGTGCTATGGTTCCCAACGGAGTTATCATTGTCACCATTCCAGCGGGAGGACAGCGCACTCATGGGCATCGTCGGATCGTTCTTGCGGTTTCTGGCCGGATTGGCCATCTTTGTCGTCGTGTTGGTGCTGGGCATCGCCTTCTCGGCGCAACTGACGCCGCTGTTGCAGAGCTTTCCGGGCACCATCCAGATCGGCAGTGTGCAAATTCCCCTGCTGGCGAGCATCGTCCTCAGCTTGGTGCTGACCATCGTCGTCAATCTCATCGCGCTGCCCTTTCGGCGCAGCGAGTAGGGGCCTGGCATGATGGAGGGCGCAGGGGACGTGGCGGATCTCAACAGCGTGGCGGCGTATGATTACCACCTGCCACCCGAGCAGATCGCCCAGACGCCCGCCGAGCCGCGCGACAGTTCCGGCTTGCTGGTGCTGGACCGCGCGACGGGGACGCTGACCCACAGCCACTTCCGCGACATCGGCCAATTCCTGCGTGCGGGGGACCTGCTGGTGGCGAATGAGAGCCGCGTCCTCCCCGCCCGCCTGCACGGCACGAAGGCCGAGACGGGCGCGCGGGTCGAGATCCTCTTGCTGGCGTTGCGGCCCGAGCGTGGCCCAACCACCTGGGAAGCCCTGGTCAAGCCAGGGAAGCGCGTGCGTCCCGGCCACCGCGTCGACTTCCCCCAGGGCCTCGTCGCGGAGATCGGCGAGATCACCCCGGCGGAGGGGCGCATCGTCCGCTTCACCGTCGATGGTGTGGCGGACCCGGCCCTGGTCGAGGCGCGGCTGCGCGGCATCGGCGAGATGCCCCTGCCCCCGTACATCCACGCGAAACTGAGCGACCCCGAACGCTACCAGACGGTGTACAGCCACACGGAAGGCTCAGCAGCCGCGCCGACCGCCGGGCTGCATTTCACCCCCGAATTGATCGCACGGCTGGCCGCCGAGGGCATCCCTATGGCGCACGTCACGCTGCATGTGGGGCTCGATACGTTTCGCCCCGTCGAGGTCGCGGATTTGCGCCAGCACCACCTGCACAGCGAAACCATCGCGCTGGATGACGCCGCCGCCACCGCCATCAACGCCACCCACGCGGGCGGCGGGCGGGTCGTCGCGGTCGGCACCACCACCGTGCGCACCCTCGAAAGCGTGGCGCAGCGCGGCATGCCCCTGCACCCCTACAGCGGGCCGACCGAGATCTTCATCACGCCGCCCTTCACGTTTCGCGCGACGGATGCCCTCATCACGAATTTTCATTTGCCGCGCTCTACCTTGCTGGCGATGATCAGTGCCTTCGCGGGCCGCGAACAGATCTTGCATGCCTATCAGGTCGCCATCGAGGCGGGCTATCGCTTCTACAGCTTTGGCGACGCCATGCTGATCGTGTGAATCCGGCCCCAGTGGTCAGGGAAACTTGCGATTTGTCAACGGAGAGGATATACTGTGCGGTATACGCGATCATACACCGCTCCTGCGGGCGCATGCGCCCTGTGCAGCTTTTCTCAGCGCCCGTTGAAAGGATACGTTGTTTCCCCATGCCGATGAAGGTTATTTTACTCCAAGAGGTTGCTGGGCTGGGTAAGCCCGGTGAGGTCAAGACGGTCGCGGATGGCTATGCCCGCAACTTTTTGCTGCCGCGCCAGATGGTGACGGCGGCCACGCCCTCGGCACTCGCCAACCTGCAACAGCGCGTCGACACCGAGCAGCGCCGCCAGGCCAAGGTACGCGCCGAACTCGAATCCGTTTCCGCGCGCATCAACGCGGTGACGCTGCGTTTCGAGGTGCGGGTGGGCACGCAAAACCGCCTCTATGGCTCCGTGACGAACCAGAATATCGCCGATGCCCTGCGCGATGTCGAGGGCATCTTGGTCGACCGTCGCGCCATCGTCCTGAGCGATCCGCTGCGCGCGCTCGGCACCTTCAAGGTGCCCGTGCGCCTGTCACCCGGTGTCGAGCCGCACGTGACCGTCGAACTCGTCGCCGAAAGCAAGGCTGGTGCCTAGCTCCGGTCGGTTTCCTTGATTCCCCGGCAACAGCCATGCTCCCACACATCCGTTGGGGCGTGGCTGTTGCTTTTGGGCCGCGTGGTGGTGGCGGCGAGGGCGTGACAGCGATGGACCAGTATCTCGGCGAAGGGCGCTTCATCCGGCAAGAGAGCTGCCCCAGTCACTATGGTTATGTACGCCTCGTCGCCGAACCGGCCACGGGTGACGCCCCGTTCGCGCTGCTGTGGCAGGTCGATGAAGCGACGATCCCCGCGATATTCGCCGACGAGGTGCGCGACGGTGTCTTGCAGTCGCTCGCCGAAGCCCGTTGGGCGACTCCGCTGCGCGTCGCCATCATCGGCGGTGGCTTCCACCCCATCGATTCGCAGCACCGCGACTACCGAGAAGCCGCCCTCCGCGCGATGCGTCAGGCATTGGCGCTGATGGCACAGGAATCGCCGGAATAACCGAGAGAGCGCTGTACCGTCAGCGCCGGGTGCCGAAATCAGGGCTTGCGAAGCCGCTGTAGTGCGGTTTGCGCCGACCTTTGGGTCCATTTTGAATCATCCGCTTGGCTGATTTGCTCAAGTCGTCGCAGCACACTGACCGACGAGTCAGGCCGAATCCTGGCCAAGGCATCGCAAGCGGCCCACCGCACCTGCCAGTTCGGGTGGTCGAGTGCCTCAGTGATGAAATGCAAGAGCGCATCTGGGAACGGGGTCAGTCTGCCTAGACAGTCGATGGCACGCATCAGCGACACATGACCTAACACGGCCCCCGTTTGGCGCTCCAACACGATGCTCCGCGCCTCGGGCAACAGCGCGACGAGCGCGTCGGGGTGCGTCACCGCCAATATCGGGGGAATCGCTGAGTTGGGGTGCCAAGAACTGCTGGTGAATGATGCCAGCAGGGCCGCCAGGGGTGCCCGTGGGCCAAAGGCACTCAGCACCAACATTGGGTCATATGCGTCATCGGAACTGCCCGCCAGGTCGTCGCGATTCCACAAGGCACTGATGACGTGAGGGACGATGATGGTGCCCCCATGCAGCGCATAGAGCCGGGTGACGGCCATCAAACCAGCTTGTGAGATGAGATATTGACCAAGATCAGCGGATTCATCCACTTTTGCGCTCATAGCCAACATCGCGTGCTCGATGACATCCAGAGGAATCTGGCTTCCACGGCGGCGGATCGACGTTGCCGCCTGAGTCTGCACTTCGATGTTTGGGTGCTCTAGGGCTTGCACCAAGAATGCATCCGCTTCAGGATATGGCGCTTCTGCCAACATCTCGACAGCTATGTTTTGCAGATGCACATCAGGGTCGTCAAGCAATCCCTGGATGAATGTCATAGGGGCAACAGCGCCATACGGAGGAAGTGTCTTGGCGATTTCCCATGAATCCGGCTGGCGCTCTGCGCTAAAATGCACGAAGCGCCACGTGGGGTCGTCATTGGCACGCTGCTCAGGGTCGCTGTCTTGCTCACGTGCCATGGCTTCGCGGAGGAGTTCCAAGAGTACGGGGAGGTCCTCCACCACACGATGCTCCGCGATGGCAGGAACGCCCCATGAGAGACACTGGCCTTGGTGCAGCAGTCGTCGTAGCGGCGGCAACACATCACTGGCATCCCATGCCCCTAATAATGCGCTTGCTCTGTTGCCTACGCCGTAATCCTCGTCTCCTAACCATTCAAGAGCTGTTGTCAGCGGAAAGCGGCCTCGCAACGGGAATGCGGCTTCAACGACTGCCAGTCGAACATCGGCATCAGGATCCTGTGCTAAGGCGACTAACTGTGCCAACGGCGCGCGTTCGCCAAAGGTCCCAAGCACCGGAATGACCGCCACGCGAATCTGGGAATGTGGGCTTGCCAGAGCATCCAGCAACGGCGCGAGGGGCAGGTGTGGCGCAATCGCATTCAGCGCCTCGCCAAGCCTGGCTGCATTGAACTGCATGGTAAATGGATCGCGCAAGAACCGCAGCAGCATGTCAACTGGTGCGGCCCCACCCAATTTCGTCAGATACGTGATAATCTCATCATAGGTATGATGATCGTCTAAAGCCGCGATAAATTGTTCGATGGTGACATGGGGGAGCGCACCAACGACCGCCACATGGCGCACCTGCTCATTTGGGTCATCGAGTAAGTGTTGCATGAGATCATGTGGGAGCGTGGCCCCTCGATGTAGGAGTGCCTGCAAGGCCAGTTGGCGAAGTTTTGCACGGGGATGTTCTACGAGGGTGAGCAAAAGATCCACTGGCGCATCAGACCGCATTGCTGCCAGGATTTCGAGTACGATCAGTTGGACGTAATCATCAGCTTTCAGCAACGCTGCCATGATATCGTCGGGGATTAGCCATTCATTCACTCCTGGCATGCTGAGTGCGGCTTGCAGTGTCGCTGCCCGGATGTCCATATCGCCGTGCGCCAGCCCTTCGCGGCAAATATCCGGGAGTATTTCGCGGGCAATCCCCAGTATCTGCCAATAGCGCAAGCGTAGAATGATTGGCAGATCATCCACTGGCCCCAAGAGTGTAAGGGTGCCACGTTGCCTCAGCATTTCTAGTGCTTCTTGGATGAGCGGTTTCGTCTCCATTGCCAAATAAGAGATGCCGTTTCCGGGAAAATCCGAACTCGTCATATCTAACGCCGCACGTTCTTTTACAATGATATCTCGCAGTAGTTCATCGCTGGCTCGTGTGCCCAATCGGTGCAGTGCTGCAATAGCATCAGATCGTTGGTTTTGGATCAAAAGTACGAGGATATCATCGCTCGCTTGTTCGAGATAATGCATGCTTATGGAACGCAAGGCTAAATGCTGTAGATGGGAGTCAGCCATCTGAGCAAGGTCGACTAGCAGCGTGTAAGGAAGTCGCAGACGGAGCGAAGTGAAGAGGATATATGAGACATCCGAGCTTCGTCTGGTGGACACAGCCTTGCGAATGGCTGCTGCGATGGCATCAACTGGTGCGGAGTTCCCCATCAACGCCAGTGCCGATGAGGCAGCAAGACGCACAGCGAGATCTGCATCCTGCCACATCTCTATCAGGCGCGCTATGGGGGGCATAGTCAGCTTGCCAGCCTCTGTGGCGGCGTGTGCGCGCGTCTGGGGGTCGGCAGCAGAAAGATCCGCCAGAATCTGCTCGCGTTCCATCCAACACCTCCCTCGCCGTGTGCTCAACCACACTCACCCTATCATATGATGCAGAAACAATGTTGCCCCCATTTCCCCTGTGCATTTGCATCTTTTGTATGCTACAGTTTTGATAGTCACGGGAAGGGGCGCTTCACCAAA
>JBBQSR010000164.1:0-7866 GCA_038234855.1 Ktedonobacterales bacterium
TGTGGGAACGCGCTGGCGCATCCCCGCGCCACGCCCGTCAGCGAAGCGGGCACCGCGCTTGTGGACGGTGCGGCTAGTGGGCTTTGGTTTCGCGGTGTTGTACTTCTTCGCGTTCTATGGCATGGCGGCGGCGCAGCCCTACGCGCTGGTGGCGATGGGGTCGGTGCTGCTGGTAGTGGCGTGGGCTTGGTGGCGCGTGCGGTCGTGGTCGGCCCGCGCGGGGTGGGGCAACCAGCACGTGCTGGCGCTGGCGACGGGTGCATTAACGCTCGGCTTCGTCATCTCACCAGTGAGCGTGGCGACAGGGCTGCCCATTCTGGCGCTGGTCTTCCTGGGGTACGTGGTGTGGCTGGCGCGCCGGACTCCGCTAACCGTTGAGGGTGACGCCGTCCATCCATCTTGATAAGGGTCGGCGCGTGTGGTATCATTTAGTTAGGCACAAAAATATAAAGGGTGGGGGCAGCGCGTGGATGCCTTGTCGGGAATGGTGGGTTGGCAGCTCATCCGCGCCTTTCGGGCGCACCATCACGCTGCGGAGCAAGCACTCCACCACTTGGGGCTTCATGCCGCGCAAGAGGTTGTTTTGCTGCACTTAGGGCAACGTGATGGCCTCTCGCAGACTGAGCTTGCCGAGCGGCTAGAGATCGAGCCACCGAGCATGACGTTGATGCTCCGCAAGATCGCGCTTGCGGGCTTGGTGACGCGCCGCCAAGACCCGAAGGATGGGCGTGTCATGCGCGTTTTCCTCACCCAACGTGGGCGCGATCTCATCGCGCCGAGTCTCGCCATGTGGCAGACGCTCGAAGCCCACATGCTGCGTGGAATGAGCGAAGCCGAAGAGGCGTTGCTACGGCGACTGCTCATGCACATCACCGAAAATCTCGACGAAACACGCTGACGGCTATCCGATAAAAAGGTTAGGCGCTCAATAAAAGGAAATGTCTCCATGGCACAACTCGCTCAAGCGACACGCAAAGCGTCAGATGGATGGGTGTTGGCGTTACTTTGCCTATCACAATTCATCGTGGTCCTTGACTTTTCCATCGTCAATGTCGCGCTGCCGGGCATGCAGCGCGATCTGCACTTTTCGCCGAATGCCCTGCAATGGGTCATCAGCGCCTACGCGCTCGCCCTTGGCGGATTTTTGTTGCTGGCCGGACGCGCGAGCGATCTTTTTGGTCGCCGTCGTCTCTTTTTCATTGGGCTGGCGTGGTTCGTGGGGGCGTCGCTGCTGGGGGGCCTCGCGCCAACAGGGGCATGGTTGATCGCCGCTCGCGCGTTGCAGGGCTTGGGCGCGGCGATCTTATCCCCGACCGCGCTTTCGCTGACGACCACCACCTTTGCTGAGGGGCCAGCACGCAACCGGGCACTGGGGGCGATGGGATCGGTGGCCTCTAGCGGGTTCGCCGCTGGGGCCATTCTGGGCGGTGTGCTGACGGCGACCGCTGGTTGGCGTTGGGTGATGTTCGTCAATGTGCCTATCGGCTTGCTGGCGCTGGTGGCGATTCCGCTCTTACTGCCGCGCGATAGCATCGCCGTCGGCAGTAAGCGTCTGGATATCGCTGGCGCGGTCAGCAGCACCTTGGGCCTCGTGACCCTCGTATATGCCATTGCCAATGGCAATGCCGCTGGGTGGCGCTCACCGTTGACGTTGGGCTTATTCGCTGTCGCGGTAGCACTGCTGGTTGGCTTTGTGGTCATCGAACGGCGAACGGCGGAACCACTGGTGCCCTTCGACATTTTCCGTTCGCGCTCATTAGTGGGGGCGAATCTCGTGGCGATGCTCGCCCCTGGCGCATTCGGGGCACTCATTTTCGTGCTGACCCTCTTTTTTCAAGATGTGCAGCATATCTCGCCCCTGCTGACGGGCGTTGTCTTTTTGCCCTTAGCGGTCATCCTCTTCTTCGGAACGAATATCATCTCACGGCAGGTGCAACGTTTCGGGTACACAGTGCTGCTGAGTGGCGGACTCGTCGTGCTGGCCCTCGGGTTGTTGTTCCTCGCGCTGCCGTTCTCGCCCCACGTGACCTATCTGGGGCAGATATTCCCCGCGTTGATCGTGGTCGGTGTGGGCATCAGTGCGGTCTTTGGCACGATGATCATCGCGGCAACGGGTGGCGTCCCCAATGAGCAGCAGGGACTCGCTACGGGCTTACTTTCCACCTCGCAACAGGTGGGGTCAAGCATCGGGTTGGCGATCATCGCTGCGGTCATCGCTAGCCGCGTGGGGCATGATCAAGGCAGCGCGAGTTTCGCGGATGGGCTGCGTGCGGCACTTTTCGTCTGCATGAGTTTCGCGCTGCTCGGGGCCATCGTCGCCGCTACCGTCATTCGTGCCACGCCCGCTCAGTCGGTACCAGCGAAGCAGATGTAGCCCCCAAAGAGGGTCGCCGCTGAGCCAAGGTCTGCTCAGTACGAGTAGAAGCCCCGGCCCGACTTGCGGCCCAGGTGGCCAGCGGCGACCATTTGGCGCAGCAGCGGCGAGGGGCGGAAGCGTTCGCCAAGCTCGTGGGTGTTGGCTTCGAGGATGTGCAGCAGCACGTCGATGCCGACGAGGTCCGCCAGCGCCAGCGGCCCCATGGGGAAATTGTAGCCGAGCTTGATGGCGGTGTCGATGTCTTCGGCGCTGCCCACGCCCTCCTCCAGACAACGGACGGCCTCGGCGACCATCGCCATGCCGATGCGCGTGGTGATGAAGCCGGGGTAGTCCTTCGCCAGCACCGTTTCCTTGCCCAGCGCGGCGCAAAAGTCGCGGGCGGCGCTGATGGTGGCGTCATCCGTCTGGTAGGCGCGGATGATCTCGACCAGCCGCATGGCGGGGACGGGGTTGAAGAAGTGCAACCCGATGACGCGCTCGGGCCGGGTGCTGGCCGCCGCGATGGTGGTGATGCTCAGGCCCGACGTGTTGCTGGCGAGGATGGCCTCAGGCCGACAGGCGGCGCTGAGCGCGGCGAAGATGTCGCGCTTGAGCGCCATGTCCTCGAAGACGGCCTCGACCACGATATCCGCCGCCGCGAAATCGGCGAAGGTCGTGGTGTAGCTGATGCGCCCCAGCCAGGCATCGCCTGCCTCGCGCGTGATCTGGCCTTTCATGACGGGGCGCTCGACGAAGCGATTCATCGCCGCGCGCGCGCGGTCCAGCGCGGCGTCATTCACATCGCGGATGATGACCAGTGCCTCGGTGTTGCGGATGACCTCATAGGCGATGCCGGACCCCATCGTCCCGCCGCCGACCACGCCCACGGTGGCGAAGTTCGTCATGGTGCTACGCTCCTACTTTGGATTGCAGATACGCCGCGATGAAGCGGTCGACATCGCCATTCAGGTAGCCGAGGGTGTCGCCCGTCTCCGCGCCCGTCCGATGATCTTTCACCAGGGTATAGGGGTTCAGCGTGACGGTGCGGATCTGCGAACCAAAGGCGGCCTCGATGTGTTCGCCGCGCAGCTTCGCTTGCTCGGCCTCGCGCAGCAGCACCTCGCGCTCATACAGCTTGGCGCGCAGCAGCCGCATGGCGACCTCGCGGTTTTGGATCTGCGACCGCTCGTTTTGGCAGGTGACGACGATGCCGGTCGGCAGATGGCGGATGCGCACGGCGGAATCCGTTTTGTTGATGTGCTGGCCCCCCGCGCCTGTCGCGCGATAGGTATCCGTCTCGATGTCCTCTGGCCGCACCGTGATCTCGATATCTTCCTGGATGTCGGGCATGACCTCGACCTTGACGAAGGAGGTCTGGCGGCGATGCGCGGCGTCGAAGGGCGACAGGCGGATGAGGCGATGCACGCCGCCCTCGCCAAAGAGGTAGCCATAGGCATAGCGGCCCGTGACGGCGACCGAGACGTTCTTCGTTCCCGCCTCTTCACCGGGGGATTGATCGAGGATCTCGGTCTTGTAGTGGTGGTCCTGTGCCCAGCGCAGATACATGCGCAGCATCATGTCGACGTAGTCTTGCGCGTCGACGCCGCCATTGCCGACGTGCAGCGTGAGGATGGCGTCGCTGGCGTCGTGTTGCCCCTGCAAGAGTAAGGCCAGCCGCAGCTTCGCCAGTTGCGCGTCGATGGCGTCGAGCGAGGCCGTGACCTCGGCGGCCATTTCGGGGTCCGCGTTGGCATCGAGCATTTCTTGAATCTCGCCAAGTGAGGTCAGTTGCTCGTCGAGGCCGCCCCACACGGTTTGCTCTTCGCGGAGCGCGCCGAGGCGCTGCATCTGGCGTTGCGCGTGCTGGCGGTCGCCGTAAAAGTCGGGGGCGTAGCTTTCGGTTTCGATCTGCGCGATCTCGTTGACCTTGTTAGCGAGGTCAAAGACGCACCATGATCTCTCGCACCTGGCGGTGCAGGTCGGCGATGCGGTTCGAGGTGTCACTCATGGTAAGGAAAGGCTCCAATCACAAAAGATGCTGTCGCCTCATTTTACCACAAGAAGCCCTCTCATCCCAAGAGGTCGGCGTAGGTGAAACTGAACCCCGGCAGCAGCGCGCTGGTCACGGGCTGCGGGTCGGTGAATGTGGTCTGCCCCTGGTTGTGCCACACCTCAATAGCCTGGGCACTCGGATCGATGATCCACACTTCATCCACCCCAACGTTGCGGTAGAAGCGGGCTTTCAGCCGCATCTCGCCCATTGTCTGACTCGGCGATAGCACCTCGACGGCGATCATGGGGATTTCAGTCCAGACAGTTGAGGGAAGCACCGCTTTACGTCGCAAAATTGCCAAATCAGGCGCTAAGATGGTGCGCTTTGCCGCACCAGATGGCGTGAGGTCGAAGAGCGAATTTTGCAGAACGTTATTGTTAAACCCTGCCTGCATGCCATATAAACCAAGGAGAAAACCGAGTCTCTGGCAAATGCCAGCATGTTGAGGGGCTGTCATCGCTTCACGTACCAAGATCCCTTCGTAAAGTTCGTTTTTCGTGCCATCGTCGGGCAGGCGCAGCAGCTCATCCCCGGTCATGCCGGTGGGCGCGAGGATTTCCTCGCCCCAAAGTGGTTGTGCAGCGTACATGGTGGTTCCTCGTATATCTTGAGCTTTTATGGACAGGATATCATATCCGAGCAGGGGCATCAGAATTGCATAAGAGAAGACTTGCAAGATAGGGCGGGATATGGTATAGTACTTTTCGTGAAGCACATACGAAAGGGCCAACCACATTCCCTACCCTTATTGTGCCACTTCCCCTTGACATTTTTCTCCCACCATGTTATACTGAATCTCTCTGAGACTTTTCATGGGGTGGGCAGCGCCGCTCATTTCCAGAATCTCTTCGCGCGTCGCCGCGTTTCGTAGCGCGTCCACCGAGGCGTGTCGCCCTCATCAGGTTGACAACAGGAATTTTTCCCGCAATGCACACACGATCCACCATCAGGTGCGGCTGTCCGTGCCTTGGGGGCGTCGTGTTGTCTTTGGCATGTCACGTGCATTGTGCCTCAGCAATTATTGGCGAAGGAGCGGCGTTCGTCTCGTCGTCCCCGCGCCCATTCACCTGATCAGCGCATCGTCGCCCCGCACGCCCAGCAACCGCGCGCCGCCCAAGCCCCACGGATGGTCCCCGTCCCCATCCGACCCCAGCAGCGTCGTACCCCAACACGATACGGCGAGAGGAGTACCCAGCGCATGGCAGGCACCACAGCCGTCACGCTCCCCCCCCGACAGAGCTTCTCGCGCATCATCGACATTCGACCGATGCCCAATCTGATCCAGGTGCAACTGGATTCGTTCGAGTGGTTCAAGCGTGAGGGCCTGCGTGAACTCTTCGCGGAGATCTCCCCCATCGAAGATTTCACCAACAAGAACCTCCGTCTTGACTTTATCGTCCCCGAAGACCCATTCGGCAAGCCTAAGTATGAAGAGGAAGAATGCCGCGACCGCGACGCGACCTATGCCGCGCCGCTGACCGTCAAGGCCCGCCTCACCAACAAAGAGACCGGCCAGATCGTCGAAAAAGACATCTTCATGGGCGACTTCCCGCTGATGACCCGCGAAGGCACCTTCATCATCAATGGTGCCGAGCGCGTGGTGGTCAGCCAACTCGTGCGTTCCCCCGGCGCGTACTTCACGCTGGATGACGACACGCCGGGCAGCCCCAAGCTCTTTGGCACCAAGCTCATCCCCAATCGTGGCGCGTGGCTCGAATTCGAGACGAGCGCCAAGCACATCATCTCGGTCAAGATCGACCGCAAGCGCAAGATCCCCATCACGACCTTGCTGCGCGCGATGGCCGAGGCGGGCGATAAGGACCCCGGTCGCTCCGACGACACCCCCGACCTGCGGACGGATGAGGCCATCCTCGCGGCTTTCGCGGATGTCGAGACGGGACCGTACTCCTTCATCGGCACCACGCTCGATAAAGACCCGATCAAGAATCCTGAGGATGCCATGATCGAGGTCTACAAGAAGCTGCGCCCCGGCGACCCCGCTACGAAAGAGAACGCGCGCAACCTCGTCGTGCAGATGTTCTACCATCCGCGCCGCTACGACCTGGGCAACGTTGGCCGCTATAAGCTGAATCGCAAGCTGAACCTGGCCATCCCCCAGACGACGCGCACCCTCACCCAGAATGACATGATCGCCATCGTCAAGCGGCTGGTGCAGTTGGATAACGGCATCGGGCGGCAGGACGACATCGACCATCTGGGCAACCGCCGCGTCCGCAGCGTCGGCGAGTTGATCCAGCAGCAGTTCCGCGTCGGCCTCGTCCGCATGGAACGCGTGGTGCGTGAGCGCATCAGCGTCGTGCAGGACCCCACACAGGTCTCGCCGAACCAACTGATCAACATTCGCCCGGTCGTGGCCGCGATGAAAGAGTTCTTCGGCGGCAGTCAGCTCTCGCAGTTCATGGACCAGACGAACCCGCTAGCCGAGATCGGCCACAAGCGCCGCCTGTCGGCCCTCGGCCCTGGTGGTCTGTCACGCGAACGCGCGGGCTTCGAGGTCCGCGACGTGCATAGCTCGCACTATGGCCGCATCTGCCCCATCGAGACGCCTGAGGGACCGAACATTGGTCTGATCGGCAACATGGCGACGCATTCGACCATCAACCGCTTCGGCTTCATCGAGACGCCGTACCGCCGCGTGTACCACACGCTGCACAGCGACGACCCGCGCTTGCTGGGCCGCCACATCCGCAAGGACGTGATGGATGGCAAGAATGTCGCCATCCCCGCTGGCACGGTCATCGACCAGCCGGTGCTCGACGCGCTGATGAAAATGAAGCCGCGCGACGTGACGATCCTTCCCTGGGTGTCGCTGGAGGTCGAGTACCTGACGGCGGACGAGGAAGAGAAGTTCACCATCGCTCAGGCCAACGCGGCCATCGACACCAGCGGCCACTTCATCGCGGAGCGCGCCACGGGTCGCCACGAGGGCGAGTTCGTCGAGACGAACATCGACCGTGTGGACTATATGGACATCTCGCCCAGCCAGATGGTGAGTGTCGCGGCGTCACTGATCCCCTTCCTCGAGCACGACGACGTGAACCGCGCGCTGATGGGCGCGAACATGCAACGGCAGGCCGTGCCGCTGCTGCGTCCGCAGTCGCCTATCGTCGGCACGGGCGTGGAGTACCAGGTAGCACGCGACAGTGGCCAGGTGATCCTGGCGCGGGCCACGGGCGAGATCGTCAGTGTGACAGCGCGCGAGATCGTCATCCTGGATGATGAGGGCGTCGAGCATGTCCATCGCATGCGGAAATTCATCCGCTCAAACCAGGGCACGTGCATCAACCAGCGGCCCATCGTCAAGAAGGGTACGCGCGTCGGTGCCGGGCAGGTGCTCGCCGATAGCTCCTCCACCGAGGATGGCGAGTTGGAGCTGGGCCAAAACATCTTGGTCGCGTTCATGACATGGGAGGGCGGCAACTTCGAGGACGCCATC
>JBBQSR010000165.1:0-7859 GCA_038234855.1 Ktedonobacterales bacterium
CTATTTGTTGGCTATCTGATCCCGACCTTGGCTACCCCTGTGCCGACCAAAACCGGCTCTTCCCCAGCCGCGCTCACCCCCACGCCGAATGCCGCCGTCACGTCCACTTCAGCAACACCCCAAACCGGCAGCGCAGGAAAAATGCTACCGGTGCTCTTCTTTACGGGGACGACGTTGGCTGCTGGTGGGGGAGTCGCGTTTTGGTTGGTGCGGCGTCAGCGGAAGAAAGAGATGGTGTATGAAGACTGAGATAGCGGTTCAGCCCAGCCTCACCCTCATCCATCACATGATCGTGGCTGGCACGAAACAGCGGCGCGGCGAAAAAGCCCGCGAGGTTAAAGACCGGGTTGCGCACCCGCACGTACCAGTGATAGCGGATGTGCGTGCCGCCGTCGGGCCGCGCGGCGAAGAGCGTTTCGAGCACGCCGATGAGGTCGCCCGTGACGACCGAGCGCGTGCGTCGCTCTGGCTCGACATCCTCCGTCACCGAGGTGATGACGAAGGGGCGCACGAACCGCGCCACGCGCTGCGCCTGTTTGACGCGATAGGTCACGGTGCCCCCAGGCTGCCCGTCTGGGCGCGCGGTGGCCTGGGCGACCGCCATCGACGGCCACCAGTACTGTTGCTCATCGGGGGTGGTCATGACGCGAAAGACCTCGGCCAGCGGCGCGTCGATGTGCCATTCCGTGTCCCAGTCATAGGTTCGCACCAGCCGACTGCCGCCAATGATGAGTCCGAGTACGCCGCTGAGGAGGGCGCCTCCCACCGTCAGGGCCGCGATATGCCAGCCATCCATCGTGGTCGTCCTTTCGCCAATGGCGCTCAGTGAGACAAGAACTGCTCGTCTCATACCACACGCGGCACCCCTGCAACGGATGCGTCGCATCATCGGGCGGCACTGCCCATTGGGACCACTGCGTTGACAGTAAAGACGCGTCCTGGTATGCTACACACGAACGGAAAACGTCCACTGTGACACTATAATATACATGTAAGGTGAAAATCGTCTATGGTCGGTACAATGATCTTGGGTTTGGTGGGCGATACGCCGCCGCAACTCTTTTTACCTTCGTTTACGGATGCGATCCTCGGGTGGCTGATGGCCCTGGTGGTGCTGGTGGGTCCGCTGTTGCTGGTGCTGTCGAGCTGGCAGCGCCGTCACGGTCGCTGGTGGTACGTCTTTAGCCAATGGAATAGCTTGGCGTTTTGGTTGCTCTTGGGTGGTTCCCTGGTGGGAGCACTCGGGATGTTTGGCCTCATCGGCGCGGTGCCCGCGTGGCAAGCGAACTGGAACATGTGGTACCTGGCCATCGTCCGTGCCAACCCCACGGCGGATGCCAACGTGCTGACCTGGCTGCAAAGCGGGCAGCAGCAATTCGCCTTCGCGTTGCAGGTGACGTCGAGCATCGTCTTTTTGCTGGGCGCGGCGGGCATCGCCATCGGCCAGTCGCGCATGGCCCGCAAGATGACCTTCTTCCAGCGTGCTGGCTCGGACGACTGGTTGGTATCGCCCGCCGAAGCGCCCTCCCCGGCGACCGCCCGCAACCCCACGCATCCCTTGGCGAACTAGGGCGCGGGCGACGCGCACCATCCCGCACGGAGGGGTGCGCTGACGCGTTGGTTTCCGTCATTGTCTCAAGTATTAGGAAGGAATCGTCGCATGCACCTCCCCAGCGTCTTAGCATTGACCGCGCCGCCCGCCCTCACCATTCCCTCGCTTGGCGACGGCCTGTGGGGGTGGCTGCTCGGCCTGGTGGTGTTGGTGGTCCCCAGCGCCCTGCTGGCGCGGCGCAGCCACCAAACCTTTGGCCACTGGACGCGCCATTTCGCGCAGTGGCAACGGCGATCGTGGTGGGGCATGAATGGCGGCTCCGTTGGACTGGCGCTGGGGATCTTTGTGCTGCTGGGCGTCCTGCCCGCCTGGGATGGCCGCTACACCACCTGGGCGACGGCGGCACGCGCGCACGACCCGGCTAATGCCACGGCCTATGGCTGGCTGACGCAGCAGCAGCAGCAACTCGCCCAACTGCTCAGCGTCGGGGCGTTCCTGGTGGTGGTGGTGAGCGCGGCGCTGTTGGTGCTGTGCATTCGCCATCTGCTGACGCAGGTGATGGTGCGGCGCACTGCGGTCGCCGCGACGCCAGAGTGGATGATGGCCCCACCGATCACCCGGCCAGGCGACTAGCGGCACGAGGGGCATCCACCACCAAGCGACGGGGCCGTTGTCCACATTTTGACAAGTTATCCACAGATGTTATCCACATATGAACAAAATTTCCGAACAAATGTTCGATACAACGGTCGTGGGAAGTTTGGCGACAATACTTCATTTTGGGTAGTTTTGGTCTTGCGTCTTGGGGCACCCTGCCGTATAATTGAAGGGAACTCTGGCAGTGCGCCATGTCGAATGGCCGCCCCTGCCCAATCGCTGCGTTCGGAGGAACAGTCCCACATGGCAGACACGATCATGAATCCCCAGGAAGCCGTCGTCGAGGCCCCTGAAACCACGCAAATCGTCTCCCTGACCCCGCTGGCCATCAGCAAGGTCAAGGAACTGCTCGAAGCCGAAGGCGATGCCGAACTCGGTCTGCGCCTCTTTGTCGCTGGCGGCGGTTGCTCGGGCTTGCAGTACCAGATGGCGCTGACCCCGGCGGAAGATGATGATGTCATCACCGACTATGACGGCATCCGCTTGCTGGTGGACCCCGTCAGCGCGCAGTACGTCGCGGGCAGCGAGGTCGACTATAGCGAGGGCCTGATGGGCGCGGGCTTCACCGTCCACAACCCCAACGCGGTTTCGAGCTGCGGCTGCGGCCACTAGGTCGCCCAACCCTAGCCCCTCCTCATCACATGATGGCGAGGGGCTTCTCTGCGCCGCCACAGAGGGCATGTACAATCCCCCAACCGCATCATCAGGAGACTCCCCCCCATGGCAACGATTTCCCAGGAATGCCGCGACTTCCTCATGACGGGCACCTACACTGGCAAGGTAGCGACGGTGCGCGAAGATGGCCGCCCGCACATCGCGCCGATCTGGTTCATCGTGGAGGGCGACGAGATCGTCTTCAACACCGCCGCCGAGACGGTAAAGGGTCGCAACCTGCGGCGCGACCCGCGCATCATGCTCTCGGTCGATGATCAGGCACCCCCCTTCAGCTTCGCCACCATCGAGGGCACCACGACGCTGTCAGAGGACATCGGTGAGTTGATACGAACGGCCACGCTCATCGGCGGGCGCTATATGGGGGCCGACCGCGCGGAGGAATTTGGCAAGCGCAACGGCGTCCCCGGCGAGATGGTCGTGCGCATCACGCCGACCAAGATCGTCTTCCAAAAAGATCTCGCCAGCTAGCAGGGCGCATGCATCGCCAAGGCATCGCTCGGCCTTCCCCCAAATGTGGCATGTTGGGCGCGCACGCACACCATGCGGTATGCTCTGAGGGATGATCTCGATGTAAATGAGGATGCCCGCCATGGCCACCGAAGCCCAGGAAACGCCACCAGCCACCGCCGCGAAGCCCACCCCGACCCCCGAGGAACTGCGAGCGCGCGAGGCCCGCAGCCGCCGCGCCCGCACCGGACAAGCGGAAAGCGGCCTGTGGCAGCGCGTGGACCTGCGCCGCGCCGTCATCGAGGGCACGGCGATCTTCGCCGTGTGGCGGCTGCTGACGTTGGTGCCGATTGATGTCTGGCCGGGCGCGCTCTTCCCCTTCATCTTGCTGGGGCTGTTGGTCCTGCGCTTCACGCCACCCGTGTGGGCGGCGATGCGTGTCATCGCCACGCGCCGCGAAAAGATGAGCCGCCGCTTCTTCCGGCTGGCGGCCATCTTGGCAACCACCAGCCTGGCGGCGGATGTCGTCATCTCGCTCGCGGTGGGCGAGCCGCGCCAACCCTTTGGTGGGCCGCAATATGGCCCCGACATCGCGCGCCTCATCGGGCGCGGGCACCACAGCCTCAGCCTGGGCACGTTCATCCTGAGCGAACTGCTGACCTATGGGCTGCTGCTCGCCTATTACCTGATCGCCACCATCTGCACGCGGCTGGCACAGGGCGGCTTCCTGCGCTTCACCATGCCCTCAGGCAACGGGCGCGTGACGCTGTGACCGCACGTGGCGCACGAACAGTGCCGCCAGGTAGAGCGCCGAGCCGCCAATGAGCAGCACGCTGAACCACCACAGCGCCGTCACTAGCGGCGGATTCACCACGACGACCGTGAGGGTAGCCATGCCGGGGATGTCGCGGCGGTCGATCCCCTGCACCGTGACGGTGTAGGTGCCGGTACCGGTGAAGGTGTGGCTGACGCGCGGACTGATGGTGATCTGACTGGTGCCATCGCCAAAGTCCCACTGGTAGCGCGCGATGCGATTATTCGGGTAGCTGGCCGGGGCGGTCGAACCGGATGCGTCGAAGGCGACCGCGCCAGAGCCGGTGAGTTGTCGCGTGCTGGCCGTGACATGCACGATGGGCACCTCCGCCACGATGGTCACGGGCAGGGTGGTGATGGACCGCGCGCCCCGGCCATCCTGCACGATCAAGGCGACCGCGCCATCGCCCACCTGCGTGAAGGTATGCGTCACCCTGGCCCCCGTCGCGGTGGTGTTGTCGCCAAAGTTCCAGGTATAGGTCAGGCGGCTGCCATCGAAGGCGGTGGATCGCGTGACGGCATAGGTGACCGCGTGCGCGATCTGCACATAGCGCGCTGAACTGCTGGCCTCCGCCGTGGGGGGCTGGGCGAATCGCTGGGTGCCCACCCGCACCTGCGCGCTGTCAAAGTCGCTCAGCGTCGCGAGATCTTGCTTGGCGTTGCTCGTCACCTTCACCTGCACGGTGTAGCTGCCCGCCGCGTGATAGACATGGCTGGTGGCATAGCCAAGCCCATGGCTGCCATCGCCAAAGTCCCAATGCCAGGTGAAGGCCCCCACATCGATGGGCGTGGGCAGCCGTGAGACATCTTCGGTGAAATGGATGGGCGTGTCGGTAACGTAGTCCAGCGCGAAGACGCCGATGGGGGTCGCCCCCTGCCCCGGCGATTGCGGGTAGGCGAGCGCGGCCTGGTCATCCGCCATCATCGTCACGGTGAAGCCGATGCCACAGGCCCGCGCGGGAGCTACACCGTGCAGCAGCCCCACGCCACCCGGCAGGGGCGCGAGGGCCAGCATGCCCAACGCGAGGCAGACGAACGCGGCCCGCAGCAACCACCACACGACCTGTTTCATTTTTGGGGCTGCTCCTCAAAGAATCGTGATGCTGGCGCGAGCGCGGGCCATCTGACGCTCTCACCACTCTATCGACCAGGCGCGGCGCTGTCAAGATGATGGGCATTTTCGCTGGGGCGTGCTATCCTGAATAGGACAACAATTCGGTGACTGCTGAAAGGGAACGCATGCGGATAGTGGTAACGGGCGGGGCTGGCTTCATTGGTTCGACGGTGGTGGATGCCTATGTAGCGGCGGGGCACGAGGTGACGGTGATCGATAGCCTGTGGCGGCACGGCGGCGGACAACGCGCCAACCTGCCCCCCACGGTACGCCACGTCGAGATGGACGTGACCGATCCGGCGCTCGAAGCCGTTTTCGCGGAGGTGCGGCCCCAGGTCGTCAGCCACCACGCCGCACAGCACAGCGTCAAGCTCTCGACCGACGACCCCGCGCTGGATGCCCGCGTGAACGTGCTGGGGCTGCTGAACGTGCTGGAGGCCAGCCGCCGCCACGGCGCGCGCAAGATCATCTACGCCTCGTCGGCGGCGATCTATGGTGCCCCCGCGACGCAGCCTATCGACGAAATGACGCCGCAACAACCCGCCTCGCCCTATGGCATCACCAAAATGGTGGGCGAACACTATCTGCGCTACTACCAGGGAGCCTTTGGGCTGACCTACACCGCGCTGCGCTACGCGAATGTATATGGTCCCCGGCAGAGTCCGGGCGGCGAGGCAGGGGTCATCGCCATCTTTACGCATCAACTGCTGACGGGGCAGCCGATCACGATCCACGGCGATGGCGAGCAGGCGCGCGACTACATCTTCGTGGCGGATGTCGCTGACGCGAACGTGCGCGCCCTGACGGCGGGCGACGGCGCGGCATATTGCCTGGGGACGGGCACCCGCACCAGCGTCAATGAACTCTATCAGACCCTGGTGCAGATCACCGGGCACGAAACCCAGGTCAACCACGCACCGACACGCCCCGGCGACGTGCCGCTGGCCTATTTCGACAACCGCCGCGCCAGGGAAGAACTGGGATGGACGCCCGCCGTCGCCCTCGCCGAGGGGCTGCGCCGCACCATCGCCGCCCAGTCATAGCGACGACGGGGGCGGGTGATATGTGCATCGCCTCCCCCGTTCGCCATCCTCCCCTTGTGGCTGCTCTTCACCTGACGGCGCTGCCCTCTGGCACCCGCGCGGGCACCTCCGACACGCGATCCTCCACGATCAAGCGGGCACTGCGCTGATAGGTGAAGTACGCCCACGCCCATTGCCAGATGACGGCCAAGCGGTTGCGAAAGTCGATCAAGAAGTAGATGTGCACGGCCAGCCACATCACCCAGGCGAAGAAGCCACTGGTGCTCAGCCGCCGCGAATCCACGATGGCGAAGGCGCGGCCCACCGTCGCCATGTTACCCTTGTCACGGTAGCGAAAGGCGGGCGGGGCGGATTGCCCTGCCAAGCGACTGCGAATGACCTCCGCCACATAGCGGCCCTGTTGCAGCGCCACCTGGGCGACCCCTGGCAGCGGCTTGCCGTCTTGCTCGGCGTGCGCGGTGTCGCCGATGACAAAGATGTGTGGATGGTCCGCCAGCGTGAGGTCTGGCCCCACCAGCACGCGGCCTACGCGGTCGGTGGCCGTGCCCAGCCAGGCACCCGCCGCCGAGGCACGCACCCCAGCGGCCCAGATGACCGTGCGCGCGGCGAGGTGCTCATCCCCCATCTGCACCTTATCGGCGGTGATGCCCTGCACCATCGTGGCGGTGCGCACCTCGACGCCAAGCTGGGTCAGATGCGCCCGCGTCTTTTCGGCCAGCGCCTCGGGGAAGGCAGGCACCAAATGGGGTAGCCCCTCGACCAGCACGATGCGCGTCTGCGTCGGGTCGATCCGCCGAAAGTCGTGCCGCAGCGCGACATAGGCGAGTTCCGCGATGGCCCCGGCCATCTCGACGCCCGTCGGTCCGCCGCCCACGACGACGAAGGTCAGCAGCGCCGCCCGCTCCGCTGGATCGTCCGTCAGCTCCGCCGCCTCGAAGGCCAGCAGGATCTTGCCGCGCAACGTGGTGGCATCGTGGATCGACTTCAGGCCAGGGGCGAACTGCTCCCATTCGTCGTGGCCAAAGTAGCTGTGCCGCGCCCCCGTCGCCACGATTAGATAGTCGTACGGCACGCGCCGTTCGCCCAACAGCACGTCCTGGCTGACGGTGTCGATGCCCGTCACCTCGGCCAAGAAGACCTCAGCGTTGCGCTGCCCCCGCAGCACGGCACGGATCGGCGCGCTGATCTCGGCGGGCGACAGCCCAGCGGTCGCCACCTGGTACAACAGCGGCTGAAAGAGATGGTGGTTGCTGCGGTCGATGACCGTCACCGCGACGGGCGCACCGCGCAGATGCCGCGCCGCCTCTAGCCCACCAAAGCCCGCGCCGACGATGACGACGCGCGGCACGTCCTGCGTATCGTGTTCCATAGCTTTCCCCTCCCCCGACTCACTCGACAGGAACCCGTTGTCCTCACTCCACTCTCTATTATAGGCCGTCAGGAATGTTCGTGACATCGTACCTGGCTATTCCTCTCACAGGTGCGTGGGCGAGCAGGGTACGCTGCGAATGAGATGACCCATGGATCTTTGGGCTAAACAGTTGAGCGCACCGCGCGG
>JBBQSR010000166.1:0-7836 GCA_038234855.1 Ktedonobacterales bacterium
GTGGAGCTGTTGTCGGTGGTGACGAAGACGCCAACGTCCGTCCCCGCCAAGACTCGCTGCGATTGGCGGGGGTCTTGTCCCAGGCTGATGACGCGGGTCTTGGGCAGCCCCGTGTTGGCGGCGGTCCAGGTGGCCCCACCATCCGTGCTGCGCCACATTCCCACGTTCGTCCCAGCCAGCAGCACTACCACCGCGCCCTTGGCATTCGTGATGGGGGCGACCGCGAAGGCATCCGTTTTGGCGGGGATGCCCTGGCCCAGCGCGGCCCAGGTCAGCCCGGCATCCGTCGACCGATAGACGCCCGCGCCGATGAGCGATGCGAGGATCGTCTGGTGGTCGGGCAACGTCAGCAGATTATAGACATCCGCGCTGTCGGGCAGCCCCGTCGCGGCGGTCCAGGTCTTGCCCGCGTCTAGCGTGCGATAGATGCCGTGTCGTTCGGTGCCCGCCAGCGTCACCGCGCCGTTGGTGCCCGCGAAGGCCAGCGCGTCGACGCCGTCACCCTGTGGCAGCCCGGTGCTGATGGCGCTCCATTGCTTCTTCGCGTCTTGCGCGAAGACCCCGGCGCTCGTGCCCGCGAGGAAGCGGGTGCCATCGGTGGAGCGCAGCAGGGCGCTGACGGCGAGGGTGGCGGGGAGTCCGGCGGAGTGGTCGACCCAGCTTTGTCCGGTGTCGGTGCTGCTGAGGATCTTGCCCGCCTCGGTGCCCGCGTAGAGCGTCTGCCCGTCACCGGGGTCGATCAGCAGCGCGAGGGGATGGCCGATCTGGCCGCTGGGTTTGCCCCAGGTGGGCGGCGGCGTAGTGGCGATGGCGATGATGCCCACGAGCAACAGCCCCAGGATGAGGCCGCCATAGGTCGTCGCCTGTCGGTTGCGCTCGAACCACGTTGTCGGGGGCAAGATGGTGGCTTCGGCTTCGGACATCGCGCTACCTCGTTCGTTGTTTCGTCGGAAAGCGTTGGGTGCCCCCTTCGGTCTATGGCGCAGATACGGAGGGGGCGGAGGAAAGCTATTTGCCCGCGACGGAGGTCGCTTCGCCGCCCCAGTTCTGGGGCCGGCCTTCCAGGTGGGGGCCAAAGCTGCTCATCAGTTGCCCTTGGATCTGTCCAGCGGCGGCTTGCTCCGCTGCCTGGGACTCCCAGACCCCGATGGTCAGCAGTTCGGCGTCGCTCGCCTTCACCGTATAGTAATCGTGCAGTCCGGCCATGCCCTTCGTGATGGGGATGAGTTGCTGGGCCAGTTGCAAGACGGTATCCATCGAACCTTCGCGGACGCGCATATGGCTCACACGAATGAACATGCGGGGGTTCCCTTTCTGTGCCGTGCCTGGGCGACCATCGGTGGTCGCGCCCCTTCATTATAGACCAGGAAGGCCAGGCGCTGCGACCAACTTCACCAGCATTTTACGCGTGGAGCGGTCTTGCAAGTCCTGTGAGTGCTATAATTGGAGGAGTATCCCGGCGCACGTGCGGTAAACTGCTGATATTTGCACCGAAAAAAGACGATGCCCATGGTCAGCGGATGAGATAAGGGGAATGACCCATGATCAATGATCTGACGAACGAGACGAGCGTGGCACCCGCCGACCGCCAACGCGAGGCCGAGGCGCTGGTGGCGAAGGGCCACGCGGCCCTGCTGCATGGCAAGCACGCGGCGGAGGCGGCGGGCACCTTTGCCCAGGCGCTCCAGATCGCGCCCGACCTGCGCGACGCGCACCTGGGCATGGCCGAGGCGAATTTCGCCCTGGGACAATTCGAGGTGACGCGGGCGGCGGCGGCCTATGTGCAGCGCCTAGCCCCCGGCACGGTGGATGCCGCCATCGCGGAAGCCCTCACGCTGTGCCTGGACGCCAACTATCCACAGGCGCAAGCGGTGCTAGATGACGCGGCACGGCGTGACCCCGGCAATGCCTATCTGCACGCGCTGCGTGGCTATGTGCTGCGCTGCCTGGGCAATGACTACGATGCCTCGCTGGCCGAGGCCAAGGCGTCGCGCCTGGCGAGTTCCGTCGATCTGCGGTCGATCTTTCCGCAGGTGCGGCGCTACGCGGCGGCGGCCCCGGTCGGCGCGGAGGGTGACGCGCCACGGCTAGAGCCGACGTACTCGACCCCGCCGCAACCGATGTCGCCCGGCACGGCCATGCGCCGTCGCGCGGTGCAGTTCAACTTCGCCACGCGCGGCTACCCCATCGCGACGTATGCCATCATCGGCGTCTGCGTGGTGATGTTCGCGCTGCAAAGCACCAACGATGCCGTCACGCTCGCGCTCTTCCAGGATAACAACGCGGTGGCGGGCGGTGAGTGGTATCGCCTCTTCACGGCGATGTTTCTGCACGAGCCGCGTAACTTCATCCACATCTTCTCGAACATGCTTTCGCTCTACTTCATCGGTCCCTTCGTCGAGCGCGTCTATGGCACGGGGCGCTACCTGCTGCTGTACCTGGGGACGGGGTTGATCGCCAGCCTGACCTTCTTCGCGTTGGTGCCGGGCGGTGTGGCACTGGGGGCTTCGGGGGCCATCGCGGGCATCTTTGGCGTGCTGGGCGCGTTCTTCTTTGCCTATCGCAATCGACTCGGGCCAGCGGGCAACGCCATGGTGCAGCAATGGATCTTTTGGCTGGGGCTGAACGTCGTCTTCAATGTGCTGGCGTCAACGAGCCTGGCATGGCAGGCGCATCTGGGCGGCCTCGTCGCGGGCTTGATCTTGGGCTTCGTCTTCCTGCCGCGCCGCATCATGGCCTGATGGCGGCGCGCGGACCGCAGGGAGGACGGCTCCCCCCTTCTATCCCCTCCCCATCTGCGGATGGAGGGGGGGAGACAGCACCCTGACCCGAGCAGCGAAGAGGTAAGGGAAGGGCGGCAGGTTCGTGCGATGCCTGCTTGAGCACTATAAGCTAACGATGCTTCCAGGAATGGGCAGCCGCTACGTTTCGTGTTGTCCCTGCATCGAGATATTGAGCAAGACGCCGACCGCTGCCAGCGACACCACCAGCGACGATCCCCCGAAGCTGATGAAGGGCAGCGGCACGCCGGTGAAGGGCAACGCCGCGACGCTGGAGCCGATATTCAGCAGCGCCTGGGTGATGAGCCAGCAGGTGATGCCCGCCGCGAGGATGGCCCCCTGCGCGTCGGGCGCGCGGGTGCTGGCGCGCAGCCCGCGCCATAGCAGCAGCGCGACCAAGCCCAGCACGAGCAAACCGCCCCATAGCCCCAGTTCCTCGCCGATGACCGCGAAGATCGAATCCGTGAAGGGCGCGGGCAGATAGCCCGCCTTTTGCAAGCCATCACCCAGGCCGCGCCCCAGCGGACCGCCCGACCCCAGCGCGATCAATGATTGGCAGATGTGGTACGAGGTCGCCGCGTCGCACTGCAATGGATGCAGGAAGCCGAGGATGCGCGCCCGCCGAAAGGGTGTGGCCGCGATGACCAGCGACCCCACCAGCGACCCCCCGACCGAGGTCGCCAGCAAGGGCAGCCACGGCGCGCCGCCAACTACGCAGACAGCGAAGGCGCATGCGGCCAGCACGATGGTCGTCCCCAGATCGTTTTGCAGCAGCACCAGGGCCAGCCCCGCCAGCGCCACGCCACCCACTTGGGCGAACCGCTGGGGCGTCGGGCGACTGCGCGTGTGCGCCAGCCGCTCCGCCGCGAAGAGGATGAAAGCGAATTTCACGATCTCGCTCGGCTGAAAGCTGAGGAGCGAGCCGAGCGACAGCCATCGCTGCGCACCGCCAACGCTGGCCCCATAGCGCAGCACCAGCGCCGCCAGCGCCAATGCCACCATGAGCAAGGGCGTACTGATCCGCCGCCACCAATGATAATCGATGCGCAGCGTCAGGGCGAGCGCCACCGTGCCCAGCCCGACCCACAGCCACTCACGCCGCGCGAAGGCGGTGGGGTCGGTCGGGTCGGCGAATTGGCTGGCGCTCTGCACCATCACCATTCCCAGCAGCACCATGGCGAAGATGGTCAGCAGCAAGACACCATCGGGTCGGGCAGCGGCGACGGTGCTGAGCGGGCGCGCGTGGCGCAGTGCACCCGTCGCCGTGCGTGCAATGGGGGATGATGGCAAGGCGCGCGTCGTCCGGCGCGCCGTGTAGGGGATGGTCATCGGTGGTTCCCTCCTGCCCATCCCAGAATGCACAGGGGATGCCAAACCTCAGCCACACCGGCTTCTCTCGCCTCGCTTTACGAAGCGATGCCCTGGCGAAAGAGACGTTTCGCTAGATCGATTTCCGCGAGATGGTCGTGGGCATGGCCGATTCCGGGGGCCAGGCAGCGCCAGAGTGGCGGATTGGTGCTCGTCCAAGAGGTTTCCTCCACCATCGCCGCCGTTTGATATTCGGGGTGCGTGGCATAATGCTGTGCGATATCGGGCGAATCAGCTAAGCGGGCATCATCGAGCATAGCCAGCCACGTGAGAATTTCGTGATGCACAGCATCAGCATAAGCCAGGACGTCCGCCTTACGCACCTGGGCGGCGAGCGCATCCGCCTCACTCGGGGTCATGCCCACCCCGATCCCCAACGGCACGAGTGTCGCCCACATGCTCCAACTTGGCGTACTGAGTACCTCTGGAACGCCGCGCGCCAGCGTCTGTGCCGCCCAGTCTTGCGCTCGTGCGATATGCCAGAGATCGAAGCCAGGCAGGTTGGTGCCTGGAAGGAAGCGTGTCGTCCATTCGGCCTCGGTCAGGTCATCAGCGATATCGTGGAAGATCGCTTTGAAGCTGCGGAGCTGTTGCACCAAGAGTTCGGTGGCATGCATGGAAAAGCCTCCTTTTTGTGCAATGCGTGAACGTCGCGCGTCGGTGCCCGCGTTGCCGACACGCGCTGCCGTGATTACGGTGTGCGGGGGCAGCCGCCGAAGACGAGGGTGATGGTGGCGCTGCCATTGGCCGAGTTTACCTGCAACTGCGCGGTGTGGGCGTCGATGACCGCTTCGCTGGTGGTAACGGTGACGACCTGGGCGTCGCCAGGCGCAAGGGTGCCATTGACATCGCTGAACGAAAGGGGTGGCTCGAACGAGGCAGCATTGCTGGCCCAGTCGAGCCGCGCCGTGCCGCTGTCATTGATGGTGAATTGCGTCAGTTGCCCCGGCGTGCAGGGCAGGCGAAGGGTGAGGGGCGCGACCACCAGTGCGCCGGGGGGGGTCGCTGGCGGCGTGGCCGTCGGCGTCGCCTGGCGACCCGCGAGGCTCGCCGAAACGCGCGTCGCCACGATGGCCAGCGCCAGCAGCACGATGACCGCCCCAATGATCCCCATCAACCGTCGCCGCTGATCCGCCGAAGGATCGGGGCGAAAGGTGGGCTTCCACAGTCGCAGCATCACCTGGGTGGCACCGTCCGTGGCGGGGACGGCGCGGATCATATGCGTGGCTTGGCTGGTCGGGTCCAGTGGTGGCGCGGTGGGTGCGGATGTCGGCATCTGCGCGGGTGGCCCCGCCGTGACCGCGTGCAGCGGCCAGCCCGCGTGCTCGGCGATGGCCCGCAAGGGAATATCTTCTTGGGTGGGTTGGAATTGGCCGCTTTCGCTGATGTAGCCGCGCAGCACCAGCCGTTCGCGTGGCAGGTGGGGGGCATCTAAGAAGCGATGGCTGAGGGGCGCGATCCCCTGATAGGCGGCGAGGTCGGGGGCCGCGAAGGCCTCGCGGACGTAGGCGATGGTGGGGGCGGCGGCGCTGATGGCGATGACCGTGATGAGCGGCAACCCCGGCAACGACAGCGCGCCATCATAGAGCGCGGCGCGGCGCAGTTCGCCGGCGTCCAGGCGCTCCATCCAAAGCTGCCAGGCGCGGGTGAAGGCGTATTCTGGCCCCAAAGATTCCACGTCGAAGGCGAAGACGACGCCCAGCAGCGTGCCCTCGTCCGAGGCCGCCCCATTTCCGATCTTTTGCACCACGCCGTGCCCCTTTGCCTGCTTTTGCTGTTACTCGCGCGTTCGTCGTCCGTTCCACGATAGCGCGAATGCGGGGGCCTGTCAAGCGGAATGAGGCGGATGGCGGCGGCACGTGGTACGATGGGGGCATGCAGATTGAGATCGCCACCCCCCAGGGCTGGGCAGCGGGGGAATATGCCCTGCTGGACTCCGGCGCGGGCTATAAACTGGAACGTTTTGGCGGGGTGGTGCTGGCGCGACCAGACCCCCAGGCCATCTGGCCGCGTCGCATGCCGCACCTGTGGGATGCCGCTGACGCGACCTTTAGCCGCGACACCGAGGCAGATGAGGTGAGCGGGCGAGGGACGCGCTGGGCCACGACGCGCGATCTGCCCGAGGTGTGGCCGCTGCGCTGGCGTGACCTGACGACGCTGGCACGGTTGACGCCCTTCAAACACACCGGCATCTTCCCCGAACAGGCGGCGCACTGGGACTGGCTGATGGCACGCATCCGCGCGGTGCCGGGGCGACAGGTGCGGATGTTAAACCTCTTTGGCTATACCGGCTTGGCCTCATTGGCGGCGGCGGCGGCGGGTGCGCAGGTGACGCACGTAGACGCCTCACCGAGGGCGCTGGAATGGGCGCGCGAAAACCAGGTACAGAGCGGCCTGGCCGACGCCCCTATCCGCTGGCTGCTGGATGACGCGACCAAGTTTGTCCGGCGCGAAGCGCGCCGCGCCTCCACCTATGATCTGATCATGCTTGATCCCCCGGCATTTGGGCGCGGCGCGAAGGGCGAGGTCTGGAAGTTCGAAACCTCGCTGCCCCCCTTGCTGGCGGATTGTCGTGCCATCCTCACCGAGCGCCCGCTCGGCATCATCCTGAATAGCTACACCATTCGCGCGTCCGCCCTGCTGCTGCGCAATCTGCTCGAAGCGATGATGGCGGGCCACCGCGTTCCCGGCGATCTCACGGTCGGCGAGCTGGCCCTGCCCGAGGCCGGGTCGGAGCGCCTGCTTTCCACCGCGATCTACGCGCGCTGGGAGAGCCGATGACGTTTTGGTGCGCTCACTCGCGCTAAACTGCACTATGTAGTGCATTACTCGCCTAATTGCAGTACTTCTTTAGGAAGGAGGGAAACGAAACGGAACTAGGCGAATGCTAGTCCCGTCGGGGGAGGCGACACCCAGATTCGAACTGGGGGTGGAGGTGTTGCAGACTCTCTGACTGGTCGCGCTAGGGCACGCTTATCGTGCTGGAACGGCTATTTATGCGGATGTGTTCACCTATCATCATGCTCTCATCGGCAGCAAAACGCTGCACATTGGATCACAATTGGTGTCAGTTCAGTCTTCTTCGATGACATTTTCATCAAACGACAAGATTTCAGCTAGGGCATCGTCGGCGGCTTCACTCACTGCCCGTGATTCGGGGTCTTTGCGTAATTGTTCAAGCCTTAGGATCGAAGCATCGGGAATATGGCGGCGGATTTTGCCCAGTGCGCGAGCTGCGCGCATGCGAACCTCCCAATAAGGCCAATCGAGCAAATCTGTCAGCATTGTGATGAATCTCCGAGATGGCTGCCCTACTTCGCCCAAGATGTCCGCAATATTGCCTTGCACAATGGAACCGAGAATGTTGCCAGCATGTCCCCCTGTTAGGATACGTTCGCCTTCACGGGCGGCATCTTCTAAATGACTAGGTTCACGTTGCCCCAAGGTTCTGGCAGCAGTTTGGCGGACACTCGGACTGCTATCGCCCAGCGCCAGCACCAATGGAGCGAGGGGGGCCAGTTCGCCCAGTTGTCCTAAGGCTTCGGCGGCAGCTTGACGAACATTCGGACTGCTGTCGCCCAGCGCCTGCACCAAGGGTCCTAGGCCAGGCTCACCCACTTGCCCCAAGGTTCTGGCAGCAGCTTGGCGGACATTTGGACTGCTGTCGCCCAGCGCCTGCACCAAGGGT
>JBBQSR010000167.1:0-7829 GCA_038234855.1 Ktedonobacterales bacterium
GAAGTGCTCGTGCTTCCCCATCCTTTCCCCCATTGTACCCAGCGATCACGCGCGCCGTCTAGCCGAGCGCGGGACCACGATGCCCTGTGCCCGCTACTTGCCGTGCAGGAAGGGCACGATGAGCGCGCCGATGCCAAAGACCAGCGCCAAAATGGTCAGCAACATCACCAACGACAGGCGACCCTGCAACGGTCCCTGGCTGCGCTGAATCAGCCGCTCGGTGTCGGCGCGCACATCGCCCAGCGCGGCCTGCACGGCAGCGCGCGACTGTGCCACGCCCTGCTCGACCTCGTGGCGGATGGCCTCGCGCGCCCCTTGCGTTTCGGCGTGCAGGGCGGCCTTGGCCTCGCGCACGCCCGCCTCGGCAGCCTGGGCGGTTTGCTTGAGGGCGGCGACATCGCGGCCCACCTGGGCTTGCCAGTCTTGCAGCGTCTGTACCTGGGCCAGGAAGACTTTGCGCGCCTCTTCGAGCCGTTGGTCGACGCCCGCGCCGATGCTGCTGCGCTCGCTCTCGATCAAGGTACGCAGTTCACTGCGGAGCGCCGCCATTTGGTCGCGTTGCGCGCCCTGCACTTGGGTGATGGTCTGGGTCGCGGCATCGCGCAGTTGCGCCACCTCGCCGCGTACCGTGTGCAGCTCGCCCAGGTCGATGCCCGAGTGCGAGGCCAGCGTCTCGGTCGCGGTCGCCATGAAGGCTTCCCAGCGGGCGCGTTCGTCGCTTTCCGACGAAGCGAGGATGTCGCTGAGGTCGCGCCGCATCCCATCCCAACGGCGGTCCAGGTCGCCCGAGGCGAGCGAGACGGAGGCTTCGGCCATCTCGCGCAGGCCGCCGATCTCGTGGCGCATCTCGGTCAGCGTCTCGTCCCATTCGCCCAGGTCACGCAGTTGCGCGCGGAAGCGTTCCTCGGCGTCGTCGCGCCAGCGGGTAAATTCGCGCTGATGCGTTTCGAGCAGCGACAGGGCATCCATGATGCGCGTCTCGGTGCGCTCCACGGTGCCATTCAGGCGCTGCGCGGCGTCGGTGGTGATGGTTTCGAGCGCCGCGCGTGCCACCGCCTCTAGCCCGGCGAAACGTTGCGACGCATCCTCTTGCTGTGCTGCCAGGGTGGCGAGTTGCTCTTGCAGGGCATGCATGGTGGCGGGCGCGCGCGCCAGGGCGACGTCGCGCGCATCCAGCACCTGCGTGACGCGGTCGGGGTCGTGCGACAGATCCGTCCCCGCAACAGTGTCGGTCAGATAGGGGCGAGCACCATTATTCACATCGAGCGACATAGATGATTCCTTTCTCATCGGCCAGCCATCCGGTGCACATGCGCTGCTGCGACTCGCGCTGGCCCTGATCTTGTGTTCCTCTCCTCAGTATACGGATGAGGCAAAATCGCGGATGGCATCGGCGAGCGCCCCCAGCCGTTCGCCATGGCACGCGCGCCACCCATCCGCAGGCGCCCCTTGACGAAGCGCCAGCCATGCCCTAAAGTAGGACGAAACCTCCACACGAAAGTTGGCGCGCACGCTCATGCACCTCACCAGCGCGTTTCATTCCCTGCCCCCGCCCGTCGCTGCCCGCTAGCGGCAGGACGGCCCAGCACCCATGCCCCACGCAGCTTGACACCGCCCAGTCGCGGTCGCTGAGGGGGTAGCACCCCTTTGCGCGCGCATGGCGTCATCCTGCCCTTCACCCTCGCTTTATCTTAGTGTTTCGGTGAATGAAAGGATCATGGCTGTGTCTAAGTCTGTTGAGCGCCCGCGTTCGCGCTTATGGTTGATCATGCTAGCGGCGATGCTGTGAGGGACGGTGGGCGTTACCACGCGTGCCCTCTATGGCAGCAGTGCCACGAATCCCCTATCGGTGGGCTTCTTTCGGCTGGCCGTGGCGACGCCGTTGCTGGGGCTGGCCTGCTGGGCGGCCTTGGGGCGACGGTCCTGGGCGGTCGCCCCGCGCGACTGGCCCGTGATGGGCGCGCTGGGGGTGATGCTGGCCCTCTATCAGGTCTGCTACTTCACCGCCATCACGCAGGTGGGGGTCGCGGTAGCGACCCTAGTGACGCTGAGCTTGGCCCCCGTGCTGGTGGCGCTGCTGGCCCCGCTGCTCACCGGCGAACGGCTGTCACGACCATTGCTATTGGCGCTGGCCTTGGCGCTGGTGGGCATCCTCTGCATCGTCGGAGTGCCTGGGACGGTCGGCCCCCACGGGCACATCGTGCAAGGGACGCTCTTTGCCAGCGGCTCGGCACTGGGCTACGCGCTGGTCACGCTGATGGGGCGGTCACTGGCACGCTACCATCCGCTGCAAACGCTGACGGTCGGTTTCGCGACGGGGACGCTGGTGTTGCTGCCGGTCGCGCTGGCGACGGGCTTCGTCGTGCACTATTCGCCACAGGGCTGGCTGCTGCTGCTCTACCTGGGGAGTGTGCCGAGCGCGCTGGCCTATGGCCTCTTCCTAGCGGGGATGGCGCGGACGCCCGCAACGGTCGCCAGCATCACGACGCTGCTGGAACCACTGACGGCGACCATCCTGGCGGCGTTGCTCTTTGGCGAGCGTCTGACGCCCCTGGGCATCGTCGGCGCGGGACTGCTGCTCGGCGCGGTGCTGCTGCTGGCACGGCTGCACCCCACCCCCGTCGCCTGACGTCCCATAGGCGCTACCGCAGCATCCCCAAATGGGGTAGCGCCTCTGTAATGCTGAGCTTGCGTTTACGAAAAAGATCGGGGCATACTGCTACCACGCCCTAATGATGTTGCGATATGCCCGCCGATTGCGCGTGAAGCACGAAACGCTCGTCGCCCCGCTTGGTGACGACGTGACATAGCCTAGGGGGAAATAGGCATGGCTAAAAACATCTTGACCACGTTACGCATGACCCTGGAAGACGAGCATTTTCAGGTGCTGACCGCGATGGATGGTGAGGCCGCCCTCACGATCTTGCGTGCCGCCAAACAACCCCTGCCGGTGTTTCTGGATGTCAATATGCCGCGCGTCGACGGGCTGGGCGTCCTGCGCGAGGTGCAGCGTCACTCGCCCCTGCACCGCCATGTCATCACCCTGCTGACGGCGGGTGGGCGCACACTGCAAACCGAGATGGTGCAACTGATGCAGGCCCTCAACGTCGATGTCGTCTGGAAGCCCTTTGACCTGAAGACCATCTCTCTTGCGGTCGCCAAGATGGAGCAACGCCTCGCCATGAAACGCTAGACCCCGGTGCCGCTGCGTCTTGGCTATATGCTATACTAGGCTGTAAACATCCCCCCAGCCCGGTGCCAGCTCCGCGTGTGCGACGGCGCATCGGCGTCTGGCCATGTTGCACGCGAGGTATGGTTCGATGACAAGCGCATCGGCAACGTCGACCCCAACGGTCTATCAGAATTTCATCGGCGGAGAGTGGCGCGATGCTATCGGCGGCGCGACCTTTACGGATACGAATCCCGCGCACGACAGCGAAGTGATCGGCACCTTCCAGAAATCCACGACAGCGGATCTAGATGCCGCCATCACCGCCGCCCAGCGCGCCTTCCCCGCGTGGCGTGCCACCCCCGCCCCCGAGCGCGGCGAGATCATCCTGCGCGCCGCCCTGCTGCTGGACCAGCACCGCGAGGAACTGTCGCGGCTGCTCACCCGCGAAATGGGCAAGGTGCTGAAGGAAGCACGCGGCGACTTGCAAACCGCCATCGACTTCGGCAAATTCGTCGCCGCCGCCGGACGCCGCGCGGAGGGCGAGACGGTGCCCTCGGGGCTGCGAGACAAGATGTGCCTGACGCTGCGCGAACCCATCGGCGTGGTGGGCATCATCACCCCCTGGAACTTCCCCCTCGCCATCCCCGCGTGGAAGACCTTTCCCGCGCTCGTCGCGGGCAACACGGTCATCCTCAAGCCCGCCAGCGATACGCCGCTGCTCTCGCTGAAATTGGTCGAGATCCTCAGCGAAGCCGGGCTGCCCGCCGGGGTGCTCAACTTCATCACCGGGCCAGGCGGCACGCTGGGCGACGCGCTCGCCAGCGATAAGCGCGTCGGCAAGATCTCGCTCACCGGCTCGACCGAGGTCGGCCAGCACGTCGCGGAGATCTGTGGCCGCGACCTGCGCCGCGTGACGCTAGAGCTCGGCGGCAAGAACGCCGTCATCGTCATGGACGACGCCAACCTGGACGAAGCCGCCGCCGCCGTTGCCTGGGCGGGCTTTGGCACCACGGGCCAACGCTGCACCGCGACCAGCCGCGTCATCGTCCACCGCAAGGTCGCGGATGCCTTCAACCAACGCCTGGTCGCGCTGGCGCAAAAGCAAAAGCTCGGCGATGGCCTGGACCCCGCCGTGGATATGGGGCCGCTGGTCAACCGTGGCCGCGTGACGGCGGTAGATGGCTACATCGACATCGGCAAGGCCGAGGGCGCGCGGCTGCTGGTCGGCGGACGCCCCGCGCGCGGCGGCGACCTGGCCCAGGGCGCGTTCTTCGAGCCGACCATCTTTGGCGATGTGACGCCCACGATGCGCATCGCCCGCGAAGAGATCTTTGGCCCCGTCGTCGCGGTGCTCCCCGTCGGCGGCTATGATGAAGCCATCGCCGTCGCCAATGGCACCGACTATGGCCTGTCGTGCGCCATCTTCACCGAGAACGCGCGCACCGCCTTCCGCGCGATGCACGACATCCAGGCGGGTCTGGTCTACATCAACGCGGGCACCACCGGGGCCGAGCCACAGATGCCCTTTGGCGGCATGAAGCAGAGCGGCAACGGCCACCGCGAACTCGGCCCCGACGCCGTCGACGAGTGGAGCGAGCAAAAGACCGTCTTCATCTCGTACCCCAACGTCTAAGGGGGCGAGCGTGACAAAGGGGCGAAGGCCGATGCTCTCTGGCCTTCGCCCCTTTGCGCCCGAGAGGGAAAGTGCACGCGTGGCGAGGAGGGACCAGCAGATCCCCCCACCGCTCGATATGCCCCGCCGCCGCCCCCATCGGCGGCAACGTCATGTCGCCAGCCAACAGGTAGGGTCATGCATCACCGTGGTACTATAGCAAGTGAAGTGTCATCCGACACCGAAATAGCACAAGGCATCAAAGGACGAACATGAGCATCCCTGACATGAACGATTACAACAAACAGGTCATCGCGGAGTTTCGCGCGAATGGCGGCAAGGTCGGCGGCCAATTCTCAGGCGGCAACATACTGCTGCTGACCACCACGGGAGCCAAGAGCGGGCAGCCGCGCATCTCGCCGCTGGCCTATACGCGCGATGGCGACCGCATCATCATCATCGCCTCGAAGGGCGGCGCGCCGACCAACCCCGACTGGTATCATAACCTCGTCGCCCACCCCACCGTCACGCTAGAGGTCGGCACCGAGACGTTCGACGCCCAGGCGAGCGTGGCCGAGGGTGCCGAGCGCGAACGCCTCTACGCCCAGGTCGTCGCGCAGATGCCCGGCTTCGGCGAATATCAGCGCAACACGACGCGCCAGATTCCCGTCGTCGTCCTCACCCGCATCGACGCCGCCCAGGCATAAAGTTTTCGCGCTCCCCTGCCGAAGAGAAAGGGGGAAGGACCCAACACGAAAGCAAGTGGAGGTCCTTCCCCATGGCACATGGTACATTCGCTACCGCCCTCGGCTGCATCGATGGCCGCGTCAGCGTCCCCACGATGGTCTATCTCAAAAAGCGGCTGGGCGTTGACTTCATCGACTATATCTCAGAGCCTGGCCCCGATAAGGCGTATCTGCACAACACCCCTGCGGCCATCGCCGAGATCCAGCGCAAGCTCGCGGTGTCGCTGACGGCGCATCATTCCACGACCATCGCCGTGGTCGCGCACCACGACTGCGCGGGCAACCCCGTCAGCTACGAAGAGCACCAGAGCGCCGTCCGCGCCTGTGCCGCCACGCTGACCCGCTGGCAGCCGACGGTGCGCGTGCTCGGCCTGTGGGTCAACGAGCGGTGGGAAGTGGAGTTGATCTGCGATACGGCGCTGGCCCTGGAACGCGCCGCCTAGCGGGCGATGCGCGTGCGGGCGCGAACGCTACAGCAGGATGGTCGCGCCCCGCACCCAGACGCCATCCGCGCTAGCGCGCGCTATTGCCGCCCCTTGCTCACGTTCGGCAACCACTCCCCCTACAAGAAGTATACTTTCACACATTTGCACGTATCGCCGCTCACCACTTGACAATATGCTGGGGGCGTGTGCTATAATGAGCGAGTGTGCAGCCCCTCATGGGCTAGCCTGTTTTCCTCTTCACATCTTCAATTGGCGTTTCGCCATGAAAGGGGGCCTCGAATGCCGTGTGCCGACGCACGATGCGCGTCTGACCGCGCGAATTATCACTTTACTTATGGAGTGGACAAACGCATTCGCCGGTCGCCTCGCACCATCTCTGCGACGCACCAGAGTGGTATGGCCTCCAAACACGCCACCTTTGGACCTCCCCCGGAACGAGAGATTCCATCATCCAGCGCGTGTTGACGGTCCTTTGACCTCCACGGCTGGCTTGGGTTTTCACCTTTTTTTGCAGCATCGCTGTGTGCTGCCCTCACTTGGCTGACCGACGGAACGCGGCTGGCGACACTAGGACGGTGTGTGCCCCCTGCGCCTCGGTGCCCAAGCATGAAAAGAGTCGTTGAGTCGCGTCCGCCCCGCTGCGGAACGGCGGATATGTCTTCTTGCCTGATCGGACTCAGCGGCGCGCATCGCTCGCTGGCGACCGGTGAGGACGAATATCGCCCCACGTTGACTCGTTCACCGCTGCCGCATGTTCGGCAATCGCTCGCACCATGCATCATTGGGCGCGCCTCACTGGCCATGTCGCGCTGCCCCAACCGGCTCGCCCCGCGCGGCGCAGCGCCAACCGAGACGACCCGCGAATCAGCGCACGACACACTTTCAGATGAGAAGGGAACGGCATCGTGGACGGATTAGACACCATATTGGCGGCGGTGCGCCAGCACGGCGCGGATGTGAAGGCGTATCGCGATCTGGGATCGATCGTGGTACGGCTGCATCCCAACGGTGAACTGCTCATCTTGAACTACACCGCCGTCGCGACCTATCGCCGCGACTGGCCCGCCGTGGAGCGCGTCAGCCGGGGATTGATCGTCCATTGGCCGACGGCCACCGTCATTGCCCTGCCCTTCCCCAAATTCTTCAACCTGAATGAGCAGCCAGAGACGCGCGTCGCGGCGTTGCCCGCTGGCCCCATCGAGGTCACGGCGAAGCTCGACGGGTCCCTGGGGATTTTATATCATGATGGCACGCGCTTCGCCGTGGCCACGCGGGGCAGCTTCACCGGCTTGCAGGCGGAGTGGGCGACGGCGCGGCTGCACGCGGCGCATCCGGTGGCGGACTTGCCGCGCGACCTCACGTTGCTCTTCGAGATCGTCTATCCGCGTAATCGTGTCGTCCTCAACTATGGCGCGATGGAGGGCCTCTTCCTCATCGGGGCGCGCAGCCTGGTGGATGGCCGCGACCTGGGGCACGCCGAGTTGGCGGCACTTGCGGACCGCTACGGGTTTCCCTTGGTGCCCATCACCGATGTACCCGACCTGGGCACGCTGGTGCCGCTGGCGCAGAGCGCGACGGGCATCGAGGGATGGGTGGTGCGCTTCCCCAGCGGGCTGCGCGTCAAGATCAAGACGGCGGAATATCTGCGGCTCCATCGCCTCGTCACGGGGCTGACGCCCACGCGCATCCGCGAGGTGCTGGCCGACGACCCCGCAAAATTCGACGCATTCCTCATGGAACTGCCCGACGAATTTCAGGGCGAGGCACGCGCCATGGCCGCCGCGCTGCTGGCCGAGGTCGATGCCCACGAGGCACGGCTGCACGCCATCTTCGCTGGACCACTGGCCGCCGCC
>JBBQSR010000168.1:0-7822 GCA_038234855.1 Ktedonobacterales bacterium
GGAACGTGCGCCATTAGCGTAACGCGGAATAGGCGGTGGGCGACAATATCTGGCTCTCGACGCGGGCGAGCAAGGGCCCGTCGCGCTCAGAGCGTTCTTTAGCGGCGAGCCAGGTCGGATCGCTTTGAAAGGCATCCCAGCGGGTCTGCCGTTCCGCGAGGTCTTCCCAGGCCAGCAGATACGTCAGCGTGTTGAGGGATGGCCCGATGTAGGTCGTCCAAAAACCAATTTGCCGGATGCCGTGCTGCGTGAAGAGCGGCAGGGCGTCTTCGCTGAACCGCTGCTGCAAGCGTGGTAGCTTGCCGGGCAAGGCTTCGTAGATGCGTAATTCGTATAGCATGGTGGTGCTCCATTTCATGAGGGGGATGGACGACGATAGTGTTGCAACGCCGCTTCATCCCAGACGATGCCAAAGCCGGGGTGGTCGGATAGCTGCCACACCCCCGTGCGGATGTCGGGCTGCACGCCGCGCAGATGGCGAAACCCCACCGTATCCACCTCGGCGGGTGATTCCTCGACCATCTCGCCGCTCCAGGCGCTCACCAGCGACGCATGCAGATCGGGGAAGTAGTGGGGGAAAATCAGTGCGCCTGTTTCGCGCGCGACCGCCGCCCCTTGCTGATACCCCGTGACACCCATCTGGTGCGTGGCGTCAGGCCGCACGATATCGACCCCTGACGCACTCCCCAACCGCTGCATGATCCCTGGCGCAGCGATGGATTCCCCGAAGGCGATGGGGATCTGCGTTTGCTGCGCCAGCGTGATCGCCAGTTCCCAAGCCGACTCCGCGAAGGGGTCTTCCAAGAACGCCGGATGGTAGCGTTCGACGGCAGCCCAGGCGGCGCTGGCCTCTTTGCACGAAGCGAAGGCGGCCCCCGCGTCGAGGGCGATCAGGGCATCTGGTCCCACCACCTCGCGCAGCGCCGACAGCCGTTGCTGGTCCAGAGTGGCATCAGCTCCAAAAGGGATCTTGAACCGCTCATAGCCCGCCTGGGCCAGCCGCTCCGCCTCACGGCGCAGCGCGGCCACGGCATCCGCCTCTCGATAATACCCCATGATCGCCAGGCAGGGAATAGGCGAGGCCGTTCCGCCCTATATTTGCCACAAGGGTACACCTAGGGTCTGCCCCAACAGATCCCACCGCGCGATATCCACTACGGCGAGCGCCCGCGCATAGTTGCCGCCCTCGACCGTCATCCGTGCCGCACGAGATGCCGCCGGGGCGCACGGCTGGGGTTCGCGGCTCACAGTGTGAAGCGCGCCCAAGCGTTGGTGCCAAATCCGCCACTGGCGCTGAGCGCCTTCAGGCGGTCGAATCCGCCTGCATGATAAACGCTCAGGGCGATGGTGCCGCTGGACTGCGTCGCCCCCCGTGGCACATCGTTCCATATCCCCGAAAAGTTGTCGCCAGAGCGTTGGCTACACATCACATTTGTGTAGCTCTGCCCGTTATCGGCGCTGACGCCCAGCCACCAGACCGCGTTGCCCACTTGGCGCAGGTAGTATATGGCGTTATCAGCCGGGACGACTGCTGACCACGTTCCCGATAGATCTGCCAAGTTCCCATTCGAAGAGCGCAGCCCCGGAAGACTGGCCGATAGCGCGGGGCCGGAGTTGATCTTGTGCCAGGTCGACGCACCGAACGAATTGGCGACCGTTTTGTGTATCTGGATGTCGTTGGGATTGCTGGCATCCACCTGTAACGACAGTGTGCCGCTCCCTGTCGTTTGGCCGCGCGGCACATCCGCCCAGGCACCATTGACGGTGTTGCCACTGCGTGAGGCACACAGCACATTGCTATACGTGGCCCCATCATCCGGCGAGAATCCCGCCCAGGTGACGCTGTTCCCCACCTGCCGCACGTAATAATAGCCGAGATCGTCGCCGTGCCAAAACCCCGTGAGGTCGCCATAGACGGCGGGGCTTGGCGTCGGACTGGCAGAGGCTGGTGGTGGCGTCGCGCCGGGCGACGGTGTCGATGCGGTGGATGCGGGCGTCGCGGATGACGACGGCGTGAGTGATGGCGTGACGGTCGATTGCTGGTCGAGCGTGGTGGTGCCGCCACACGCGGTCATCAGGCACCCGATGAGCAGGAGCGCGCAGACGAAATTGCCGATTTTGGGACGCATGAGTTACGCCTTTCTTGCGAAGATATGATGCCATCCCCCGTCGTGGTACCGTGCGGGCTGCTGGTGCGGGTCCGAGCGGCCCCGATGTGTGGCTGCCCGACCGCCCCTTGGCAGAGTCAGCAGGGGCCAGCGTCGGGGATGTCGCCAGGAAGCATGCGTCGATGTCGCGCGCTCATCTTTGATGCCTGATGAGGGCGCGTCGTCTAATCCGCTCGTTCCTACTGCTAGTGCAGAGTGTAGCATGGGGGCATGTCGGCCCACCACCCACAACGCTCCCACATTCCTCGCATATCCCTGCATCGGTGGGGGGTGATGATCCGTTGGGTCCATTGTGCGGTATATTCTCAAGGAACGTTTTGTCCTTGTTTCGCTGCTCTTTCGCAGAAAGGTCGTCATTGATGCGTCGCTTCGTTTCCTGGAGCGCGGTGGGTGTGTGCATCGCTCTTTGGGCGGCTTTTGCGCCCCTCGCGTCGGTCGCGGCGCATGCGCTGCCGGTCAGCTACGATCCGCAGCCAAACGCGGCGCTGGCAAGCTCGCCCGCGCAGATCCAGATCCGCTTCTCTGAGCACCTGAACCGCGATGTTTCGCGCATCGTCGTGGTCAATCCCTCGAACCAGCGGGTAGATGATGGCGATGTGCGGGTGAACGCCGATGGCTTCACCATGACCGTTTCGGTGCCGACGCTGCCCGCTGGGACGTATGTCGTGGCCTGGCGGACGCACTCCGCTGACGATGGGCATGTGACGGGTGGCTCGTACCTCTTTCACATCACGCGGGCAGATGGCACGGTGCCGCCGCTGACCGGGAAGCTGCCGAGCGGTGACATTGTTGGGGGCGCGGGCGCGGCGACTGGCGCGCTGACGGGCCTCACCTTCTTCCAGGCCATCGCGCATGCCCTGGCGCTCGTCGCGTTGGCCGTCGTGCTGGGGCTGATCTTTTGGGGCAGCTTCGTCGCCCCGCGCCAGGGGCCACTGGGCGCGGAACTGGCGACGGCGAGCCGGACGGCCTTTGCCCAGGTGGCCGACATCGCGCTGGAAGTCATCGTCGTTGCCACGGTCGTCGAGGTCGTCCTGCAATCGGTCATCTTGGATGGGACGGGGCGGGGCGTGCTCTCTGGGCCGATCTATGGCAGCATCCTCTTTGGCAGCCGCCAGGGGACGTTCCTCGTGCTGCGCGTCGCGCTGGCCGTGGTTGGGCTGCTGTGCCTGTGGGTGCCCGCGCTGCGGACCTCGCTCGTGCCGCGTAATGTGCGACGGGTGCTGCCCGTGTATGGCGTCGCGCTGGCCGTGGCCTTCGTCTATTCCGGGCATGGCGGCGCGGGTCAACAATGGTGGAGCGCCCCCAACGATCTGCTGCACCTGCTGGCGAATGGCGTCTGGCTCGGGGGCCTCTGCGTCTTAGCCTTCGTCATCTTCCCCGCGCTCGCGACCCGTCCGGCGGCGGAGCGTTGGGGCTACCTGGCGACCCGGTTGCCATCCTTTGGCTTGCCCGCCCTGGTCGCGGTGGCCTTCATCGCGGTCACGGGGCCGCTGAATGCCGAGGTGCGCATGACGAGCCTCAGTCAGTTGTGGACGACGGCGTATGGGGTCGTGCTCAGCGGCAAGATCGTGCTCTTCCTGGGGATGGTGGGCATCAGCTATCTGCATGCCTTTCGCTTGCGTCCGGCCCTGGCGGCGAGCATCGGCGCTGCGCCAGCCGAGGCCACGGGGCGCGGTTGGCTGCAACGGCAATGGCTGGCGCTCGTGCCGTCACCCTCCCCCGGCACCGCCGCGCTGGCGGGCATTGGCGAGGTCGTGGGGGCCGCCACGGGCAGCGATGTCGCTACGGCGGAGGGGTACTGCCGTCAGATCACTCGCCTCATCCGGCTCGAAGCGACCATGGGGTTGGTCATCATCGGGTGCGCGGCGTTGTTGTCGCCATTGGCGGGTACGCTGGCACCCTCCATCACGTCGACGAATAGCTTTGGCGCGACGGGGGGCAACCAGACCCTGACGCAGACGGTGGATGGGCTGAGCGCGACCCTTACCATTAATCCTGGTCGTTTTGGCACCAACACCGTCACCGTCGTGGTGAAAAACCCCAGTGGCGCATTGGCCTCGGGTGGCACCGTCTTCATCGTGGCGACGATGCAAGAGATGGATATGGGTGTCAATACCTTTGACCTGACCGCCGCCAACCAGCCGGGGACCTACACCGGCACCGTCGATCTCGCGATGGCCGGGCACTGGAATCTGCAAACCGTGATCCGCACCAAAGAGGACCCAAAGACCTTGCATCGCACGACCTTCACGGTCAGCGCGGCCTTTTAGGCGGTGGCGTGAGCCGGTATGTAGCATCTGAGTGAAACGGTAGATGCCAGCCCCCATACATCGTGGGGCTGGCATCGGAGATGGTGGGGAAAGGGACGGCGCGGCGATGCGCTCAACTCGCCGATGTCGCCTGAAAGACGACCACGTTGCTGAAAGACGCGCCGTCGAACTGCACCGCGTAGCAGCCAGGTGCCCGCACACGCAGATAACTGGTGGCGCGGTACCATTGATTGCTGCCTGGTTGCGTCACGCTCAGCCGCAGCGCGCTCACCACTGGCTCGGTCCCGCTAGCATTGCTGGGGGTGAATTCCTCGCCGCCGTTGAAGCCGAGGGGCTGTGCGCCATCCAGTTGACCGCCGCGCATGAGCAGCGGTCCGGTAAAGGTTGGGCCGACTACCAAGCGGATCTGCGTCAAGCCCCAGGGGCTACCGCTATCGAGCGCGGGGGCGGCATCGTAATGCAGCGTGCCATTCATGACACCGACCAGGATGTATGCAGGTCCCTTGCCATAGACGGGGGACCCGCCCGCGCCGCTGACCATCTGCCCCTGCGTCACGGGGCAGGTCGCGCCCGCCGCGACCGTCGGCAATTGCAACGGACGCGCGGCGAGCGCTGCCCAGGGATCATTGGGGGTGCTGGTGGCCGTTGCGGTGGGGTTGGTGGCGGGTCCTGGTGTCGCGGTCGCCGGGCCGGGCGTATCGCCGATGATGGGCACGCTCGTCGCGCCCGCTGTCGTGCCGCCGCACGCCGCCAGCAGCAACGCGATGGCCGCCACACCCACGCGGCGACACCAATGCCGCCAGCAGTCAAAAAATGCCGTTCGGTACATGGTTGTCCACCTCCACTCGCCGGGGCAGCGGTTGCGCCACACCGGGTGCAACCGCTGTAATGCTCGCGCGCGCTTGCGCATAAGCACGGGACCCTGTTCACCGGACCACGATCCCGTGGGGCACGCTATAGGCCAAACGCGACGAAGGTGCCGTCCAGATTCCCCGCATAGAGACGGCCATTCGCCACAGCGACGCCGCCGTAGAAGAACGCGCCACTCGCGGTATCTTGGTAGCGAAAGATCGTGTTGCCGTTCGTCACGTCGAGCGCGTTGATCCACGCGCCCTGCGTGGCGATGACGACGCCATTCACGTAGGTGAGCGCGCCCAGTACCGGCCCGCTGCCGAAGCAGTGCCGCCAGAGGTACGCGCCATTAGCCGGATTCACCGCGCTGACGCTGCCACGGCACGACGTGCCATTGAGCGTGACAGTGCCGGTGCCGATGTAGAGCGTGCCATTGACGAAGACATCGGGCGTGATGTCGGCGTCGCCGCACTGCGGGCAATCGCCGCCGGGCGACACCTGGTCTTGCCAGACCGTGCCGCCGCTGATGTTGGTGCGGTCAAAGGCGTAGAAGATGCCGTTCTTGTTGACCGCCCCGACGAGGCTTTTGGCCGTACCACCGATGGTCGCTGTGAAGAGCACGGGCGTCGTACCGAAGTCGCTGTCGCCGCCACGCTGGCTCTGCGGCACGGGCCAATAACTGATGACCGAGAGATCCGATGACCGGAAGGCGATCATCGACTCGCCATAGGTGTCGTTCGCGCAACCGCCGGGGTTGCCCGTCACGGCATAGATGGTGCCCGTCGCAGGGTCAACGGACGGTGCACCCCAGATGCTGTCGCCCGTGCAGCCGCTCGGCACCGTAAAGAACTCATTCTGGATGGCCCCCGTCGTCGCGTTCAGCTTGACGATGCCGCCACGAATCAGCGGACAGTCGCCATACGACGCCAAACCCACGTAGATGCTGCCGTTGTAAAGGACGCCGGAACTCCAGTCGAAATTGCCATTGGCGATGGTCCCCAAGCTCGTCTTCCAGAGGATGTTGCCATTCGCGGCGTTGACGGCGTAATAGTAGACGTTGCCATCGCCGCCGCCCTGGTTGCCGCCATCCCCCACGAAGATCGCCGGGGTACCGTTGACCGCGCCGATGATCGGCGTGTTGGCGATGCCCGCGATCTGCGGGTCACACCCCGCCACGTTCGTCTGGCCGAGGGCTACCGCCCATTGATCCTTGCCCGCGTTGCCGCCAGAGACGGTGGTAGCGTGCAGCTTGCCATCCCACGACCCCCAATAGACGCTGTTGTTCGCCTCGACGGGCTGGGTCGAGATGCCATTCGCCCCCGTCGCGGTCCACTTGACGGCGAGGTTGGGGATGTTGCTGGCGGTGAGGGTCGTTTCCGCCGCGTTGTTGCCCGAGTGCGCGCTATCGGCCATGTAGCTCGTCCAGTCGGATTGCCCGCTCAGCGCGAAGACGTGCAGATGGCCCTGGTTCGCCGTGGCGGGCAGGGTGACGCTCTTGGTCGTCTTACCCGCCGTCAGGTTGACGTAGGTCGCAAAGACATCGGTCGTCACCGTCTCGCGCCCGCCCGCCGTCGTGTCGCGGTACGGCGTCGTCGCGGCGATGGTGTTGCCCGCCAGGGGGGCGAGCGTGCCCGCGTTCAGCGTCCAGTCGCTCAGCGCCAGCGTGAAGCTCTGCGTCGAATTATCGGTATAGGTGATCGTTCCCGTCCCGGTGGATGGCCCATTCGTTGCCGACCCCAGGAACCAGAGCGTGCCAGCGGTCCCCACGTTGATGACCTGGCCGGTCGCCATCCAGTTGTCGGCGTTACTCGCCGTGACTGTGGGCCATTGGTAGCTGATGCCATTGACATCCACCACCGTGCCAGAGGCGAAGCCCGCCGCCGCCAGGGCAGTGGTGGAATAGTTGTTGCCCGAGCCGTCGAAATTCGCGACGGAGGTCGCCCCATCGGCGCTGATGCCCTCATTATTATAGGTGGCCCCACTGATGGCCGTTTTCGGTCCATTGCCTGCCGTCTTGGTCGTCTTTGTGGGGGGATTGCCCGGTGTGCTGCTGCCGGGGCCACGCAACGGGGCTGCTTGCGCCATGCCCCCACCGAGCGTGCCACCCACAGCCAAAATGATGCCGCATAGCGCCAACAGACGCGTGATCGCCGAATATCGCATGATGCCAATTCCCTTTCGCATGTCGTGGATGAAGGTCGTCTCGTAAAATACGCACCGCTTGCTGAAAAATGCGACACAGGGTGCCCGCTCCCCCTGCCCAGCCTGGTGCAGCCAGGGCAGGGGGAGCGTTGAGCAGCGACGGTGGCCCCCCCGCCCCATTAGGCCCGGACGGGGCGGTCCCTATCCGGCGGCGACCGCGAAGACGTGCAGATGCCCCTGGTTGACGGCAGCGGGCAACGTTACGCTCTTGATGGTCTTGCCCGCCGTCAGGCTGACGGAGGTAAAAAAGACATAAGTGTTGTGGTTGGTCTGCTGCCCACCACTGGTGAGGTTGCGATACGTAGTGGTCGCGGCGATGCTGTTGCCACT
>JBBQSR010000169.1:0-7821 GCA_038234855.1 Ktedonobacterales bacterium
TTATTTAGGTTGGGGTAGACGTAGCTGGGCTGCGCCTCTTTCAGGTCGATGGGCGCGGCCTTGATGTCGCCTGGCGTCGACATGGCGAACCGTTTCGCGAAGTTGACCCAGCCATCGGTCCCCATCGCCACGCCGAGCCGCGCGAAGATGACGTTGTCGCTGTACGCATAGGCATGGGCGAGGTCCATGGGGAAGGTCGGCGGCTGCGGCGTGTTGCGAAACTCGCCGACGGGGTCCGCGTTGATGTGAAAGCCATCCACCACCACGCTCGTCGCTTCGTCCTGCGAAAAGCCGGAATGGATGTTGTATTGCCCGCTGTCCAGCGCGCCCAGCAGCGTCACCGTCTTGAAGACGGAGCCGGGGGCGTACTGGCCCGACACGGCGCGGTTGATGAGCGGCGCGCAGGGATTCGTGCTGATCGATTTCCAGTACAGCGCACCCTTGGTGTAGCCCGCCGTGGGCGAGGCGGTCGTGTCGCCGATGGCATCGCCATTGAAGTACGGGCGGCTATCCATCGCCAAGATCTGCCCCGTCTGCGGGTCGCTGAGGATGATGGCCCCGGCCTGGGTGCCGCCGCACTTCTGCGCCGTCCCTAGGTCGTTCTCAAAGACCTTATCCACCTGATCTTGGATGCGGATGTCGATGGATAGATAGAGATCCTGGCCGTAGGTCGGCTGGTGTAGCGTCTGGTTCCACCACTGCTGCGAGGCGTCGCTAAAGGTCGCGGGGGGCACGTCGCCCGCCAATTGATCGTTGTAAAAGCGTTCGACGCCCGTCATGCCGTAGTTATCGCTGAAATAGCCCAAGAAGGACGAGATGGAGGGATGTTTGTCGGTCGCGTAGCGGCGCTGCCAGCCACAGCGGACCGCGCTATTGGGCACCGACCAAGCCAGCAAGACGCCGTTGCGGTCGTAGATGTTGCCGCGCTGGGGCACCTCTGACGCGATGCAGGGCTTATTCGTGAGATAATCATTTTGGTCTTGTCCCTTGGGCGCGGTGCTCGTAGGCCACACGATCTGCCAATAGACCAGATAGCCCGTGACCAGGACGAAGACGATCATGAAAAAATTCAGTAATTGGCGGAATTGTCGTTGCATGTGCCTGTCCTATCTCTCAGCCCCGTCATCACCACGAATGGTTGCTTGCTCGGGGACCCAATGCACCAACCTGTGCCCCCATCATAGTCGTTTTCGCCCGCGTGGGCAACGGGCATAGCCGAAATGTGATATATCACCCACAGCGAGATCCCCATCACCGAGCCGGAGGACGAAGCGAGCATGAACGACGCGAATGAGGCGAGTCCCCGTGCGACCTTAGCGGCGCTGTGGGCACCGCTGTTGGCCGTCACCACGCGCACCGCTGACCGCGCGAATGGGCAGATCATCGCCGCCGCCATGGGGGGCAGCATCTTGCCCGATGCCCCGCGCGTGGTGATCGAGATCTGGCGGTCGAACCTGACGCACGATCTCATCACGGCGTCGGGCGTTTTCGCGCTGCACCTGCTGGACGGCACGCCCGGTCCGGCGTTGGCGGCCAGCATGGCGCTCGTCCATAGCCTGGGGATGCACTCGGGCCGCGACGGCGACAAGCTGGGGGGCATCGCCACCCGCCCCGGCGCGAATGGCTGCCCCATCATCCTCGATGCCCTGACGTTTCTCGAAGCGACCGTCACCGCCACCCTCGACGCGGGCGAGGCGACCATCTTCCTGGCGGACGTGACGGCGGGCGCGCGGTTGCATGCGGGCACGCCACTCACGTTGCCGCAGTTCAACGCCGCCCTGCCCGACGAATGGCGCGCCGAGTACGCGGCCAGTCGTGCTCGTCAAGACGTCGCCGCCCGCCAGGCACGCGGCCTCGGCCCCGCACCGCGCTAGGGCAGCCCACGCACGCACAGGGCGAACCTTCACCGTTGACGAAGAGGAACAGATGATGTCCGATGCCGCCATCCCCGACTTTGACGCGCTGTGGGACTATGACAAACCCCAGGCGACCGAGGCGCGCTTCCATGATCTGCTGCCACAAATGGAGGCGACCGGCGACCTGGATGCCACCCTGCAACTGCGCACCCAAATCGCCCGCGCGCAGGGCTTGCAAGGGCGATTCGCCGAGGCACGCGCGACCCTCGACCAGGTCGAACCGCTGCTGACCGCCGCGACCCCCGTTGCGCGGATGCGCTATCTGCTGGAGCGCGGGCGGGTCGAGAATTCATCGGGGCAGCCGGTGGCGGCGTGCGTCTGGTTTCAGGAGGCTCACGCGCTGGCACAGGCGCAGCGCGATGATGGCTCTGCCATCGATGCCCTGCACATGCTGGCCATCGCGGATGCCCCCGAGCGCCAGATGGCCTGGAATCAGCAAGCGATGATGCTGGCACAGCAGTCACCCGACCCCCGCGCGGCGCGGTGGCGGGGATCGCTCGCCAACAATATCGGTTGGGGGTACTTCGACGCGGGGGATTACGCCCAGGCCCTCAGCAGCTTCACCGACGCGCTTCGCTTCCGCGAAGGGCAGGGGCAGACCCGCGCGATCTTGGTGGCGCGGTGGTGCATCGCGCGTACCCTGCGCGCACTGGGCCGCGCGACGGAGGCGCTGGCGCTGCAACGCGAGATTCGCGCCGCGTGGCTGGCGGCGGGCGAGGAACCCGATGGCTACGGCTCCGAAGAGATCGGGGAATGCCTGCTCGCCCTGGGCGACGCTGCGGCGGCTCGCCCCTTCTTCGCGGAGGCGTACATGCGTTTCACCGCGAACGCGACGCTGGCCGACCAGCCCGAACGGCTGGCCCGCATCAGGGCGCATGGCGATGGGTGATAGGCGACGCTAGCGCCCCTTCTTGCCGCCCCCGCCGCCCTTCGGTTCGCGTCCGGTGAGGGCGTCGGCCTCGGCGTTGTAGCCGTGGTTGCGCAGCCACACCAGCGCCTCGCCATGCAGCGCCGTCAGGGTGGGGCTGGTGGCGATCATCAGCCATAGCGCCCGCACCGGATCGATCGTCGTGTCCTCGGGCCATTCGCCGCGCTCGATCATAAAGGCGCGCAGGGCCGCCGGGTCGCGCCCCGCCAGCACCGTGTCTAGGTCGCGCCGAAAGGCCGCATACTCGTTACTCATGCATCGCTGCTCCTTTGATAGGTGTCCGACCACAGTTTCGACCACAATTTTACATTATCTCACCGATAACGTCGTTAATCGTTTGGGGGGGGTGCCTCTGCATATGCGGCGGTACGTGCGCAGATATCGGCAATGTTACGGACATATTGGCATGCCCCAACATTGACTGACACCTTTTGCTCGCCATTGAACTCACACCAAGGGAGCAGTGAGAAAAAGAAAAGAACAAGAGTGCATGCCTCTCGTATGCGCTCTTGTTGACGTGAAACGAGCCTGTGGTATGGCTACACCGCCTGTTGCTGTTGTTCTTTTTCGGCATGCAGCGCGCGTAGGAATGCTTTTACTACGCCGGGGTCAAATTGCTTTCCTGAGTTTTGGCGAATCTGCGTTAAGGCTTCTGCTGCGGTAAAAGCTCCCCGATAGGGCCGCTTGGCCTGTAGGCTCACGTAGCTATCCGGCACCGACAAGATACGCGCACCGATGGGAATATCAGCGCCCTTCAACTGCTCGGGATATCCGGTGCCATCCCAGTGCTCATGGTGACACTGGATGAAATGAAGCGCATCTTTAAAAATGCAGAATTCTTTCAGCATCTTTACGCTGATGGAGGGGTGCGACTGGACCACCTTCCATTCCGCAGGCGTAAAACTGCCGTCCTTGCGCAGAACACTGGTGGGGATGGCCACCATCCCGAGATCGCAGGCTAAAGCAGCCAAGCGTATTTGATAGATTTGCGCTTTAGAGAGGTTCATCTGTTGTGCGATGTCCATCGCATACTTCACCACCATTTCTGGCTGGCGAACCGCCACGATGCCATGGGTGGTGACGACATTGCTCAAGACATCCACCGATTGCTTCATCACGGATGTCAAGACTTTCTGCGAGTTTTCGAGGGCTTGCTGTGTCGCATTCCGTTCATTAACGGCTCGTAGTGTTTTCAGACTCATCCCAATGATTGCCGCAATCGATGAGGTCGCGGCAACGATAGGCTCAGGCAATCCGCCTGGGCGCTTCAGCCCGACCACCAGCAACGCCAAGCAGTGCTGCTCTAATGTCGCAGGTTTGATCAACACTGATTCCATATCAAGGGTCGAAAGCACATTTGCCTGGACGAAAACCTCGCTTTTCTTGATCGCTTGATATTCCTGCCCTGCATCATGGGTTTTGCGGGTAAAATCATCGGGCCAAGCTTTGAGGATGTTTTCATCTCGTGTGAGCATATGTGGACGGGTTTGGCCTTGCATGGCGGTGTAGCGTGACCACGACCATCCCTCTGTTTCTATCGCCTCGACGGCATACTTCCCACCATCAGTCGGTAAGAGGACCATCGTAAAATCGGCTTGACAGATGCGGGTGAGCGAGTTGCACGTTTGCGTAGCGACCAGCGACGTCTCGGCAAGACGGAGCGTACTAAAGTGAGAATAGTCAGCCAGCTCATCAAGCAGGGCTTGTGACTCGGCCTGCTCTTGGAGCGTCGCTATCGTTTGTTCGAGGTTATCGAAAGAAGCAAGTACATCGAGTGACAACGCTGTTTGCGTAGGCTCAACACGGTTCGCGAGCATTTGCGGAACTATACACCGCAACCACGTGGAGAGTATATCCCCTATGAGGGCGACGCGCTCACCACTATCACGAACCATATCGCTGTTGCCGTTCACGATGGGGCCAGCAACGAAATTGAAGCCGTAGAGCGTGCCTTTATAGCGCAAAGGCGCGACGAGCGCTTGACCATGAATATGGTATTGCTTGGTTAAGTTGTCTTGCAAGCTAGGGGATAGGTCGCGAAGGAGGCACCAGCGTCTTGTTTGATCCGTCTGTTGCTGCAAAGCCTTGTATATTTCTTGTGCAAGTGCCTGACACTCAGCATCTTCCAGGCTCGGAAAGCTGGTGATGAAAGCGTTCGAGTTCAAGTCGATAAAGGGTGTATTTTTGCCCAACGTATCAAGCAGCGCGAAATCGCGGATGGAGCCAATGGCGAGGATGACCGTGGATTGCCCATTTTCTTGAGTAAAAACGTGCTTGAAGCCTTGGGCCATTTCGGGCAACGTATGAGACTGGGCTAAATGCGCGTGCAGTTGAGAAAAGATATCGTTCCACACCGAAATAGCTTGTAAGCGAGCTTGATAACCCTCTACGATACTATCTCGCTCAGCGGGTTTGCTCTCTGGCTCATTCTCACGTTTTCGTAAGAATATCCATACCCCACTCGTGCTTGCCGCGGTCAGCACAACGACGATAATGATAAGAAACTGTCGAAAAAGGAGGCACAAGCGAGCAAGAGATCATACACTTAAAGGATGATCTACGACACTGACCTGAGCGACGAGCAATGGGCTATCCTTGCCCCCTTCTTTTCCGTAGCGACCAGCGGGCGACCCCGCACCTATTCCTATCGCAGCATCCTCAACGCCATCCTGTATGTGCTCCGCAGCGGGTGCCATTGGCGCTTGCTGCCGCACGAGTTTCCGCCATGGAACACGGTGTATTATTACTTTCGCCACTGGCGCATCGATGGCCGATGGCACCAACTTCACACTACCTTACGCGAGCAAACGCGGCAGCACGGTGGCCGCAAGCCGCAGCCCAGCGCGAGTATCCTCGACAGTCAGTCAGTCAAAACGACAGGGGTGGGAGGACCGCGTGGCTACGATGGCGGCAAAAAGATCAGCGGGCGCAAGCGCCATCTGTTGGTCGATACCGAAGGTCTCCTGCTGCGGGCAAAAGTCCACACGGCGGACGTACAGGACCGGGCAGGTGTCCCACTCGTCCTGGCTCAGGCCAACGAGGAATACCCTGCCATGGAGCATATCTGGGTAGACCAAGGCTATACCGGGACAGGGAAAGCGTGGATCGAGACTGAGCTCGGCTGGCGCGTCGAAGTGGTCCAACGTGCCGCGCCCCGGCGGTGGCAGGTGCAAGCGGACGGGACCATTGAGAAGGTTCCCGTGCCGCGCGGGTTTGCGGTCCTTCCGCGTCGGTGGGTCGTAGAACGAACGCTCAGTTGGTTAGGGCAAAACCGGCGTTTGAGCAAGGATTACGAGCGGAATTGTGTCACGGGAGAAGCCTGGATGTTGGTCGCCATGATTCGTTTGATGGTGCGCCGCCTTGCGCAACCGCCCACACTTCTAGCAAGATAGCAGTAAACGCGCTCGGCGTTTTTCGACAGTTTCTAAGTAATCCCTGACCCATGGCTTTCCTCTTTCACATTTATGCACCCGTAAGATTTCGTTACTTCTTACCCAATCGACATGAAAATGAAAAACATGAGTGACTGTGTGTTCAGTTGTCTTTATCAGTGGCGGCACCATGCTGCACTGTTCATATTTTGCGGTATATGCATAGGGGTATGATCGGTGGTCGTGCCCTCGGGCCATTTGCCGCGCTCGATCATAAAGGCGCGCAGGGCCGCCGGGTCGCGCCCCGCCAGCACCGCGTCTCGGTCGCGCCGAAAGGCCGCGTATTCGTTCGCCATAGTGGGGTCCTCTTTTATCGCCGTCATTCGACAAAACTGTTATCATGAGCGCACATCGCTTCTGTCGAGATCGTCCGCGACCAGCTAAGCTAAGAGGAGTGCCCATGGACACGCCGCGCACCATCGCTGTCGCCGCCCGTGCCCTGCGCGCGGGGGCCACCACCTCGGTGGACCTCACCCAGGTCTACCTGGCCGCCATCGCCGCGCACGAGGGCACCGTGCATGCCTTCGCCACCGTCACCGCCGCGCGGGCCGAGGCCGACGCGGCCCGCGCAGATGCCGACCGCCGCGCCGGGGTCGAGCGCGGGCCGCTGCACGGCATCCCCATCGCGCTGAAAGACCTCATCATGACGGCGGGCATCCCGACGGGCGCGGGGTCGGCGGTGCTGCGCGACCACATCCCCGACGACGATGCCGAGGTCGCGCGGCGGCTGGCGGCGGCGGGCGCGGTGCTGCTGGGCAAGACCGCGACCCACGAATTCGCCTGGGGCGTCTTTACGCCGCCGACGCGCAACCCGTGGGACGCGGCCTGCATCGCGGGGGGTAGCAGCGGTGGCTCGGCGGCGGCGGTGGCGGCGGGCGAGGCCGTCGCCGCGCTCGGCACCGACACGGGCGGCTCCATCCGCATTCCGGCGGCGTGCTGCGGCGTGACGGGCTTTAAGCCCAGCTATGGGCGGGTGAGCCTGGACGGCGTCATTCCGCTCAGCACCTCGCTCGACCACCTCGGCCCCATCGCCCACACGGCGGAAGACTGCGCCCTGCTGATGGACGTCATCGCTGACGCCCCCTGGCGTGGCAGCCACACCGAGGGCATCGACGCGGGGATCGGCGCGGTGCGCTTCGGCGTCCTCGCGGGGCCTTGGGCGACGACCGTCACGCCCGCCGTGCTGGCGGTGGTGCACGAGGCCATGGCGCTGTTCGTCCCCGACGCCGAGTCGGTCGATCCCCTCGCGCCGACGGACATCGGCGATCTCTTCGGGGACTATCGGGCCATCCAGTTGCCCGAGGCGGTGGCGTACCATCGCGCGATGGGGTGGTACCCCGAGCACGCGGCGGAGTACACCGCGACCACGCGCGACTTTTTGGCGCGGGGCAGCGAGATTCCCGCGCACCGCTACGTCGCGGCGCAGGGGCGGCGCGCGGACCTGCGTACCCACTGGGCGGAGGTCTGCGACCGCGCGGGCATCGACCTGTTGCTGGCACCGACGCTGCCCATCACCGCGCCGACCGTCGCCGCGACGGAGGACCCG
>JBBQSR010000170.1:0-7802 GCA_038234855.1 Ktedonobacterales bacterium
GGGCCGAGGCGACGCTGCAAGAGGCGCGCGACCTGGCCGAGCGCAACGAAGACGACGAGAGCGTGAGCATGGCGCTGGCGAGCCTGTCGCAGGTGCAATTGGCGAAGGGCGACAAGAAGGCGGCGTTGGAATCCGCCAAGCAGGCGCAGGCGCGGGCAAAAAAGACGGACAGCAGCCAGGCCCAGGGGCGGGCACAGTTGGCGCTGGCCGAGGCGATGCTGGCGAATGGCGACAATGATGGCGCGGACAAGAACTTCAGCGCGGGGCTGGAGACGCTGGGCAAGGTCGGCTCACAGGCCGAGATGAGCCGGGCATACGCGCACTACGCGGCATTGCTGCGGCAGCGCGGCGACTTCCAGCGCGCGTTCGAATATCTGGAGCGGTCGCAGCAGGCGGTGCGCTAGGCGTTGACCTAGGTGTATACCGTGAGGCGCGGAGAAATCCGCGCCTCATTGCGATCTAGCGGGTTCCTCGCTCGTATAAAATGTCCTAGTGTGAAATCATTCCTGCCCACTGATACTTAGTGCGAAACAACCGTTTACTACACCAAATGTTGCGCTTCTCCAGGGTATCGGCGACCCCATTTGCCGTTTGGATGCCTTGCCCAATAGAGCGATCCACGCTTTGCAGAGAATAAAAGGGCTTATTCGGTTGATTGAACGCGCTCCTCAGCTAGTCTATCTCAGATAGAGAGCGAGTCGCAGCGGTGCTGGGCGGCTATCCGTTTTGGGTGAGGTGCGCTATAATAAGGAAAATGTCAAGGGGGGCGGCACGATGAGCGATTTGCCGGGGATGAATCGGGATCGACGGCTGGCGGGGGGCGACTCGCTGGCGTCGCAGGACGCGGCGGGGGACCACGTGGCGGGCAAGCGCGAAGTGGAGATGTATCTGCGGACCTTCCGGTCGCTGCTGCGAAGCTCGGGCGATGTGGGGCTGAAGGCGTTGATCCAGGCGCACTATAACATCGATTCGGTGCTGCACCCTGAGGCGCGCGATAACTACCCGGATATGTCGGCGCTGATCTATAGCATCTTGCGGTTGCCGCCCGAGATTTTGCGGTCGGGGCGGCTGTTGCTGAGCCAGTCGGAAGAGGTCTTTCGGCAGCAGAACATCCCCATCGATCAGTGGCAGACGGTGACGGCCTCGGCGCGGCGGCGCAAGTGGTACTACGATGGGAAGTCGACGCTGGCGGCCTTCATCGCGAGTGAGAGCGATATCGATGATATCGTGCCGACGCTGGTGGCGTTGCAGATCGAGTGGAATAAGTTTCACTGGCTGCTGAATGTGGACCCGACGACGATGCAGTTGCTGGAATCGCGGGTAGATCGCTCGTCGCCGGTCTTTTCGGAGATCACGAAGGTGGTGCGGGAGCGGCTGCACATCAGCCCAGAGGACTGGAAACGGCTGGAGCTGATGTGGGGCGACCTGCTGTGGCCGAATCTGCTGGTGATGGGGCGCGATAGGCGCAATTTCACGATTCGGATGTTGGGGGGGTCTTACGTCGATTTCGCGCGAACGGCGCGGCGGTGGTGGACGCCCATCGAGAAGCTGGTGAGCGATCTGCGGCTAGACAAGCGGCCCGTGTACTTCGTCAGCAGCAATATGCACAGTTTGGCGAATATGCTGGGGGGGATGGCGACGCGGCGGCAAGAGGAGCTGACGCGCTTCGCGCTGTCGGGGGCGGACCCGGTGCTGGCCGAGGAGTGCCGCAAGCTGAAAGAGGGCAACTCGGCGGGGAACTGGAATAACTTTTTGTATTACACGGCGCGGGAGTACGCGCGGACGGCGGCGGGGCGCGACTATGCACGGGCGCGTCCGGTGGAGGAGCAGGAGCGCGGGATCTGGTACATCGGGGCGCGGCACGGGATGGAGATCGACGCGCAGGTGATCGATCTGGCCAAGGTGCGGCCAGGGGATATCGATGACCGGACGCGGGTGGCGGGCTTCGAGCGGATGGCGGAGGCGCGGGGGATCATCCTGAACATCGACTATCCGTTGGGGATCGCGGCGTATCGGGTGCTGCGCGAGATCATGACGAATGTGACGGATCTGCGCGGGGTGTACATCCTGGGCAAGGCGGCGACGCTGAACGCGAGCGTGGGCGATGTGATGCTGTCGAATGTGGTATTCGATGAGCACAGCCAGAACACGTATTGGCTGGACAACTGCTTCAGTCCGGGGGATGTGAGCCGCTATCTGGTGTATGGGTCGGTGCTGGACAACCAACGAGCGGTGTCGAGCAAGGGGACGTTCTTGCAGAACCGGCAGTATCTGGACCTGTACTACGCGACGAACTTCACGGTGATCGAGATGGAGGGCGGGGCGTACCTGGACGCGGTGTATGAGGATATCTATTCGACGCGCTACCCGATCAACGAGAACATCAACTTCACGAAGATGCCGTTCGATCTGGGGATGATGCATTACGCGTCGGATACGCCCTTTACGCGCGGGAAGAATCTGGGGGCGGGGAGCCTGAACTATTTCGGGATGGATGGGACATACGCGGCGGCGGTGGCGATCATCCGGCGGATATTGGACCATGAGTTGGGGGCGGTGGCACGCGGGACGGCGGGCAGTGGGGGGACGGTGGAGCCGAACACGGCGGCGGGGACGGGGGTCTTCCGGGCGTCGCGGATCAGTGGGCGACCAGACCAGCCCGCGCCGCCGACGGGGAATCCGGGCCGGGTGCCGACGTGACGAGGTGTGGGCTGCATAGCGCGTAAGCGGGCAGGGATGAGGGCCAGCGGGTAAACTCCACGCCTCCAACGCCCGCTTGGACGCGGGCTACGCTGCGCGTCAGGGGGCTTTACCAGCGCGTGGGATCACGAAGCCAGCCTGCACGGGCTAGGTCCGTTTGAGCGTGACAGCGTTGCCCCAGCGCGATCACGGTACGCTCGACGCCCGAGGCGCGGTTGTAACACGTGGCGCGCTAGGGCGTGATGGGGGGGAAGGGGTGTTGCGGGGGATGCAGGGAGAGCAGGACGATGACGACCGGAATGGCGGCGACGATGGGCAGGGTGACGGCCAGCAGGTGCGCGCCGATGCCGGGGCGTCGCGCAGGGCGGTCGGCGGGCGCGATGCCCGCGGGCAACCACACCATCAGCCCATAGATGCAGACCCAAAATCCCATTTGTAACAGGTTTTGGGGGCCGAAAGAGAGGGATTCACCCAGCGTGCCCGTCAGGCCGAAGAGGAGAAAGACGGCGGTGGGGGTGAAGGACCAGCGCGTCAGCAGCCAGGCCCAAGTGAGCAACATCGGCACGAAAACGACGACGCTGTGATAGAGGACGACCTCCCAATAGTAGGCGGAGGCGGTGATGTAGGCGCGGCCAACGGGCACGCCCCACAGCGGCGCGAGGTTCGTCATGGTGGTGGCGATGGCTTCCTCGATGAGGGCCAGGCTGATGCTCGCCAGGGCGAAGGTCGCGGGCCAGGGTAGGGGGAGACGGCGCAGGGCCGCGCGCAGGGGGCGGCGCGCTACGAGCATGACGCCGCCGCAGACGCCGACCCAGAGCAGGGCCAGGCCGAGCGCCATCCCGAGCTCGGCGCGGGTGACGGAGTTTGGGGCCGTCACCTGGGCCAACGCAAAGAACGCGACGAAGAGGGCACACCAGGCCCCAAAGATGCCGATGAGGATGCGCGCGGCCAATGAGGGACGCGATTCCGTGACGGCTGCGGGTGGGGGCATCGATCCTTCTCCGTTCTGGGGTTGCGGGTTAGGTGAGGTCGGCTTCTAGCAGGATGTCGTCGCCCACGCGCTCGCTGGTGGTCCAGCGGAAGCGGGGGGCGGCGGCGAGGTCGGTGCTGCCAGGGTCGCCAAAGGGGCCAGGCGCGGCGGTGCCACCAATGAGGATGGGGGCGATGAAGGCGACGACGCGCCGCACCAGGCCCGCCGCCAGCACGGCCCCCAGCAGCGTGCCGCCGCCCTCAACCAGGGCGGTGAGGGTGCCACGCGCGCCGAGGGTGGCCCATAGGGCGGGAAGGTCGACGTGGCCAGCGGCATCTGTGGGGAGCACGACGACCTCGGCCCCGGTGGCGCTGATGGCGGCACGCCAGGGTGCGGGGCTGGCGGCGGTCGTGGCGATGAGCGTCTGGCCGGGGATGGCGGGGGCGAGCATCCGCGCGGTGGGGGGAAGGCGACCGTGGCCATCTACCACGACGCGCAGGGGGTGGCGCACCGCGTCGGGGGCCAGGTCGGGGAGACGGGTGGTCAGCAAGGGATCGTCAGCAAGGGCGGTGCCGCTGCCGACGATGATGGCATCGCTGGCCTGGCGCAGTTCATGGGCGCGGTGGCGGGCGGCGGGGCCGGTGATCCATTGGGATTGGCCGGTGTGGGTGGCGAGCTTGCCGTCGAGGCTGATGGCGAATTTGGCGATGCCGAGGGGCTGTTGCGTGGTGAGCCAGTGGGCGAAGGGGGCGAGCAAGCGGGTCGCCGCCGCCGCGCCGGGGCCAAGGATGACGGGGATGCCCGCCGCGCGTAGCTGGGCGACGCCATCGCCCGCCACACGGGGGTTTGGGTCGATGACGGCGACGACGACGCGCGCGATGCCCGCCGCGATGATGGCATCGGTGCAGGGCGGGGTGCGGCCCTGGAAGCCGTGCGGCTCTAGCGTCACGTAGAGCGTCGCGCCCTTGGCCTGCGCCCCCGCCATGCGCAGGGCCACAACCTCGGCATGGGGACCGCCGACGGGCTGGGTCGCGCCCTCGCCGACGAGCACGCCGTCGCGCGCGATGACCGCGCCCCCGGGGGGATTCGGGCTGCTGAAGCCACGCGCCGCGTGTGCCAGGGTCAGCGCGCGCGCCATCAGCGTGTCGTCGAGCATGGGCGTTTCCCCTGTGGCGAGTAGGATTCGGGGTGAGCGGCTAGTGCCAGAAGAGGGACACCAGCGTGACGATGGCGGCCAGGCCCATTGCTAGGGTGGTGAAGCCGCCCACGGCGTTTGACAGGCGACTATTGGTGAATTCGCCCATGACGTTTTTATCATTGGCGATGCGCAGAATCAAGGCCAGCAGGGGCACGGCTAGCACGCCATTGATGACGGCGGCGTAGACCAGGGCCTGAATGGGATTGATGTGGAGGAGGTTGAGCAGCAGCCCAACGACGGTGGCGACGGCGATGACGGCGTAGAAGTTGCGGGCATGCCCCACCGGCTGCGACAGGCCCTCGCGCCAGCCAAAGGTTTCACAGACGCCATAGCCCGCTGACCCCGCCAGGACGGGGATCGCCAGCAAGCCGGTACCGATGATGCCAAGGGCGAAGATGCCCCCGGCAAGTTCCCCGGCGTGGGGAAAACTCCGCACCAAGGGGATGAGCGCCTGGGCGGCCTGGGCAGGGGTCGCGACGGTGGTGATGCCCTTTGCGTGCAGGGTCAGCCCGGTCGTCATGACGATGAACCAAAAGGTCGTGACGGAAACCGTCATGCCGATGGCTGTGTCGACCCGCAGATCCTTGAGCCACTTGCGCAGGGATTTGGCTTGCTTGACCTCGGTGTGCTCTAGGTGGTGCGGATGGTGCAGCATGCGGTCCTCGACCTCTTCGGAGGCTTGCCAGAAAAAGAGGTAGGGGCTGATGGTCGTGCCGAGCACCGCGACCCCGAGCGCCAGGAAGGCGGGCGTCCATTCGATGTGGGGCAAGACCGTCACGCGCAGCAGCGCCAACCAATCGGGCTGGATCAAGAAGGCGGTGATGGCGTAGGAGAGCAGCGAGAGGACGAGGATCTTGAGGATGCGGGCGTAGTGTTTGTAGGGGACGAAGACTTCGAGCAGGACGATGAGTGCGGTGAAGCCGATCAACAAGAGCAGGGTGTTCGCGCCGGGGAGGATGACCTGCACCGAGGCCGCCATCGCCCCGAGATCCGCGCCGATGTTGATGGTGTTGGCGATGACGAGCAACCCGACCGCGCCGTAGAGGAGGGGACGGTTGTAATGTTTGCGCACGACGCCCGCGATGCCCTCGCCCGTCACTAGGCCGATGCGTCCGCACATCTCTTGCACGGCGATGGCGAGCGGCAAGAGGTAGAGGGCCAGCCACAGTTGGCCCGTGCCAAAGGCGGCCCCGACCTGGGAATAGGTGCCGATGCCGGAGGGGTCGTCATCCGCCGCGCCGGTGATGAGGCCGGGACCGCGGATGCGCATCCAGCGTTGCACGCGGTTGGTGGGCAGGGGAAAGCCACGCGGCAGTCGCGTGACGGGCAGGGGGACGGCAGGTGCGGGGGAAACGTCTGCGATTGGTTCAGTCGCCATCGAGTCGTCCTCTTTTCGGATGCTGTCGTGTGCGGCGGTCATCGGGGGATTCGCTGCCTCTACTTTAGCACAGATCGGTGGCGCGACGAAGGGAAAGGATGGGGCGGAGGCGCGGGCTGTGACGGATGCACGGCGCGATCAAGCGTCGTCGACATCGGCCAGGCGACGGGTGGGGACAGTGGTGATGTCGGGGACGCTGACGATGGGCATGATGGCGGTCGCTTCATCGGCGAAGGTGAAGTCGGGGTCTAGGGATGGATAGGACACCGCGATGTCGGGGGGGGCGGCCTCGGTGATGGGGGCGTCGTCTTCGAGCTTGCCGGTGGGCCATTCGGTGATGTCGCCGACGATATGCAGGTCGAGCCGGACGATGCTGGGGACGGCCTGGGTCTCTTGATCCTCGATGTCAGCGCCGGGCAGGGGGCCGGGCAAGGCGGAGGTGGGGTAGCGGGCATGTTCACCAGGCTGGCTGTGCCCCTGTTGGCGGGTGATCTCGATGCCTCGTTCGCGTAACCAGTCTTCTGCCGACATGACTGCCTCCCCATGCATAGTCTGTCCTCATCATATCATCCTTGCCAAGCTGGTGTGCCCTGCTCCAATGCTGGCGAGGGGTGTATGCTGGAAATGGCGTAAAGTCGGATAGTTGCCGTGGCGGCGAGCGAGGGGAATGGGCGCGGGATGGACCAATTCATCGTCTTGGGGAGCGTGGCGACGGTGGGCATCGCGTTGACCGTGGCGGTGGCGCTGGTGCATGGTCGCCGTGAGCACCGCGCACGAGGTGTGCCGAATGTGCCGCCACGCCCCAGCGCGAAACTGGCCGCTGTTCCCGCAGCGACGGGGCCGACGCGCGCCGTGCCAGCGGTGACGGCGTCACCGACGACCGCTGAGGATGAGATGGACTGGCTGGCGCAGGCCGCCGATGAGCTGCATACGCCGCTGACGTCGCTGCGCGATCAGGTGCGCTTTTTGCGCCAGCACGCGGGGGATGCGTCGCGCACGTCGCTCATCACGGTCGCGGAACGGTTGGTGTATCAGGTCGAGCAGTTGGATAGCTTGATCGAGGCGTGGTCAGCGACGGCGCGCCACACGGGGCCACACCGCATTCCGGCTGCCCGCCCGGTGGAATTGGTGACGATGGCGCGCATCTTGGCGAAACGGCTGGCCTCGTCGCAGGCGCACCCAGCGGAGGTGGTCGCGCCCGCCGCGCTGTGGGTGCTGATGGACCCCCAGGCGATCGAGCGCGTGCTGACGATCACCCTGACGAATGCCCACAAGGCCGCGCCCACCAGGGCGATCGAGGTCGTGCTGCGCCAGGTGGAGCTGCGCGACCGACGCGAGGTGTGCGTCGCCGTCGCCGACCGCCGCGCGGCCAACCCGGCCCCTGCCCAAGATGTGTGGGAGTCGCTGGAGCTGGACCTGGCCCGCGTGCTGCTGGAGGAATATGGCGGGCGGCTGGAACGCGCGCCACGGGGCGGCGGCGGCAGCGTCACGACGATCTGGTTGCCCGCGACGCTGCTGATCCGGCTGCCTGGCCACGATTCGGTGCCGACCTTTAC
>JBBQSR010000171.1:0-7800 GCA_038234855.1 Ktedonobacterales bacterium
TGATCGGCAGCGCCTTGATGACGATGTGAAACGAACTGCACGTATCCAGCGCGTAGCCAGGGAAGATGTCGCTTTCCGTGATGACCGCGCCGCCGACGCGGTCGCGCCGCTCCGTCACCAGCACCCGCAACCCCGCCCGCGCCAGATAGCAGCCGCACACCAGCCCATTGTGCCCCGCCCCCACGATGACCACATCATACACGCCTGCCATGCTTGCCCCCTCAGTCTTACCTATACCCTACATTGTAGCGCATACGCACGTTGGCTAGGCGAACTGGCTGATCACCCAACTCGCCGCGATGCCCAGGGCAAGGCCAAACGCCAGCAAGACGAATGACGCGCGCAGATCGAACCGCAGTGATTGCCGGTTGGGTGCTGCTGGCGTCTGAGCGAAGAGTTCGCCCCAGCGTGCCCCGATTGCTGGGGTAGCGGGCACCTCGCCAACTGCGGCCACGCAGAGGTCCGTCGCATCGCGCACGGGCAACCTTCCCTGTGTGGCAATAGCCTGAGCTAGTGCCGTTCCTCCTAGGCCACCACTCAACGGAGATTGCACCCAGCCATAGATCGCATCATCCGTTACCAACAGCCAATAGGCGTCGCGCGTCCGTACTTGGTATAGCGCGCGAATCTCGCCCCAGGTGAGGCGCACCGGGTCACGGCGAGTGGTGGGCGAAGGGAGGGTAACGCCCAATGCGTCCACGACCGCCACCGAGGGTCGGCGAATGAGGCGAAGCTCAGCAATAACGATGGCCAATATGGTAAGGATGAACACTATGGAAGTAATAATATCAATAGGCTTCCTGATGTTATCCCCCAAAAGTGTAGCCTGGCTCATCAGCGCCTGCGTGCTGATAAACAGCAAGGACACTATCCGTGAACTTAGCCGCATAAAAAGATACATGCGCCCTGCCGTCTGCCAGCCACCCATTGTTACAGAGGAGAAGCGCCCGTCGTCTTCTGCCAGATCTGGCAACCAATGTATTTCCCGCACGGGTGTTAGTGCGACATCTTGCAGCCGTAATGCGGCCAATAGCGCGGGAACTTGCTGACGATAGCGTTCTTGTAATACCAGGATAAAGATGGTGGCGAGCAACGCCAAGCCTGGAAGCAAAAAAGGGAGGGTGATGAATATGCCATCTTCGGGTCTAAACCATTGGACATGGGTCAAATGGTAGGTATAGGTTATGCCCATGAATGTGAACGTTTGCGTTTGATTGTAGTGTCCGATAGTAAAAAGGGCTAAAAATCCACCCCATGCTATGAGCATCAGGATCAAGATCAGATAGATCCTCAGACGTTCAAAGCGGGTTGAGTGAAGTGGCGTCAGCAGTGTATTGATGAGTTGGCCGATATGCTTGCTGGTTTCTTGGGCAAGTGGTGGTGTCGCCTCGCTCAATTTGGCGAACGCTGGATGCATCTCGCTCATGCCTTGTGCGCTTTCGTCGCCACCTGCCCCACGGCGCGGTGCAGCAGCACACCGCCGATGTAGGCGATGGTCAGGCTGACGACACCAAAGACGGCGAAGGGGACGATGTGGTGGCGGGCCAGCGCCACGGCGGCGACCGTCGCCACGCGCCGCGCGTCGAGCGCGTGGGCCGTGCCACCCCACCACACCTGCGCCGCGCTCCAGGTGATGAGCGCCAGAAAGGGCGTCGCCAGCGCGTAGCATGCCACGCCGCCCCACACCAGCCAGTGCTGGCGCGCCATCCGCAGCCAGTCAGTCGCCGAACCCGTCGCCTCGGTCATCGCTTGCCCCCTTGCCCTATGTTCGCTTCCTACCATAGCCGGTGGTGTGGTGCTTGTCGAGCGAATGGGCCGATTTTTCGGCGAATGCGCCCAAGATGATAGCCAGTATAGGGGAAAATCCGACAGGGGCTTTACACGATTGGATATACTAGGATATCCCCCTTAACTATTGAGAAATGGCGGAATGGTATTTATATGAGCGGCCTTTGGCGTGAACGCCTTCGTGGCGGCGCGGCGACGCGCAAAAAACCGATCCCTGGGCGGGCCAATGAAGATGCCGCGCTGTGTCGCGTCGTGGATGGCGTCGTCGGTGTCTTTGATGGCATCGGCATGTATGCCGAGGCGCGGCTCGCCAGCCAGATCGCCCGGCAGCACTGCACGCCCCTGTTGCGCGGCATCGACCGCCAGCAATTCGCCTCGCCCGATGAGGCGCTGGGGGCCGTCGGCAAGGCGCTGCTAGCCGCGCAAGATGGCGTGATGGATCTGCAACGCCAGTACCCCGAGGCGGGGGATGGCGGCACCACCGCGACCATCGCCAAGCTGTGGCAACCAACGCCCGATGCCCCCATCAGCGCGCTCTACGTCAACATCGGCGACAGCCGCCTCTATCACTGGAACGCGAAAGAGAAGCGCCTGTCGCGCCTGACGGATGACGACAACATCCTGCGCAACTGGCGCGAACTCGGCTGGATCGATGGCGGCATCGTCGATGCCATCACCACCCTGCTCGACAACTTCACAGGGGATGTGGTCTTGCCGCCCGCCGCGCGCGAGGCGTGGGACAACCGCAACACGATCTGCGCATGGTTGGGGATGCCCGACATCACCTATTCTGGTGGCATCATCGAGCTGGCCCCCGGCGACCGGCTGGTGGCCACCACTGACGGCATCCACGACAACCTGACGTGGGACGAGATGGAGCGCATCATCAGCCGCCCCAAGGCGGACCCGCGCGAACTGTCGCTGAACTTGGTCGATGTCGCTGAGGCCATCGCCTTCGAGGACGAAAGTCCCCGTGCCAAGCCCGACGACATGACCGCCGCCGTCCTCATCATCGATCGCTAGCGCGGGCGGGGCATTCCTGCTGCCTCCGCCCGTGGCACGCACTGTGCGAATGGACTAGGCGTCGTGTGGTGCGACTTGCCAGGATGCGCAGCGTGCGCGTATCATAGCACCAGGGAATGCTGTCGAAGCGAGAGGAAATGGTTGCTATGCGGGTAGACGATGAGACGATGAAGCGTCCGCTGGTGGCGCGGCGGTCCATGGCGCGCGCGCCCCAGCCAGATGTCGCGCCGCACGGCCCCGCGCCGATGCACAGTCGCCCAGCGGACCGCTCCGCCGATGACACGCCCATGCTCGCGGCCATCTCGGGCATCACGCCGTTGCCCGTGCCCACGCAAGCCGAGCCGATGATCGATGCCGCCTGGTTTCGGCGCTTCCATGCCACGCTCGACCGTCTCAGCGGCGGGCGGGCAGCGCAGATCATTCCGCTGATCTCCTTCGTGGTGATCGGTGGGTCGGCGGCGCTGGTGAACCTCGCCATCGTCTTCGCTTTCGATGTGCTCGACCACGCGCACCATAATCTGCCGGTGCAGCATCTCATCTATTCCGCCATCGCCACCGAGGTGTCGCTGCTCTACAACTTCCTGTTGAATGATCGCTTCACCTTTCGCGCGCTGGTCGACCAACGGCGGACCTGGCTGCAACGCTGCATTCGCTTCCATGGTCCGGCATCGGTGGGCTTTGGGCTGACCCTGGCGCTGTCGAGCCTGTTCCTGCTGACGACCCGCCAGGTGACGCCCAACGGCATCATCTCGCCATCGCTGGCCGCGCTCATCATGAAGCATAACGGCGTCGTCGCTCAGGCGATGGCCATCGCCCTCGTGATGGTGGTCAACTTCACCATGCACCGCTTCTGGACCTATCGCCCCCGCAAAGACGCCGTCGCCGCCGCGCACTAGACTCGCCCACCCTCACGTTTCCGCGACGGGATGATAGTCCTCTGGCGTGTCGAAACCCGCGATCCATGCCGCCGCTTGGTGGCAGGTCGTCATCGTTGGAGGCACGCGCAACAGGTAGAGGCGTTGGGTCGAGGGATCTTGCACCTGCAACACGACCAATGATTCATCCTCGTCGATGGCGACGGCGAGCAGCCGCCGTGCGCCGCCACGGTCACGGTCCGCGTCGCGCATGGTGGGCTGCGCCTCCGCGATGAATCGCTCCATCCCTATCCGTTCCAGCATGACGCGGCGCACCTCGGCATTTGGCTCGGCGAGCACCTGTTGCGCGGTGATGGTCGCGGGGTGAAACGCGACGCGCCCCGGCACATTGACGCCATGCCAGCGCACCACCGTGCCCGCCACGGCAGGGGGGAGCGCGCGAATGGGCGTGCCCCCGACATCGATCCATTCGCTGATGCGCAGTTCGCTCGGCAACGCGGTCAGCCGCGCACAGCCGCTGACATCCAGTTCATCGATAGTGCGCAGGTTGGGGGGCAGGGCACGCAAATGGTGACAGTCATGCGCGTCTAACTGGCGGAGAGTCGTGATGGACGGGTCATCCCAGGTCGTGATACCCGTGCAGCCCGCCAACGAAACGAATTGCGCCGATAGACCATCGGGCAGCGCGGTGAGGCTGGTGCAGCCCGTGAGGACAAGCGTCGTGGCGGCGATGTCGGCGGGCACCGCCCGTAAGCCGCTGCACCCGCTCAGGTCGAGCACGCCAGTGATGGCAGCGTCGTCTGGCAGCGCGTCGATCAACGGCGCATCTCGGAGCACCAGATCGCTGACATGCAGCCGTTGGGGCAACTGGCGCAACGCGGTCGCCCCCAGGACGGTGCATCGCTGGGTGATCTGCATATCCGCTGGCAGGGCGGCCAAGGCTGGGCAGCCCCAGGCAATCAACGTCGCCAAGGTCAGATGGTCAGGTAAGCGCGTCAAACGCTCGCACTGCACGACTTCGACAACACATTCTGGGGCGACGCGCAACGCTGCCAGACTTTCCAGGGAAGCGTCGCGCATATCCAGTTCGCGCTCGACGAACAGCACCGCGTCATCGGGGATGGGGATCGCTAGTTTCCACAGATACAAGACCTTGCAGCGCAGCACCTGAGGCCAACGGGTCAAGAGCGACGCATCGTGGATGATCAGTTCCTCGACCGTCAACGAGGTCGGCAACGCTTTGGGCGACGCGATGCCCTGGTGTGTATAGAAGCGGAGGTCGCCGTTGACGATCACCTCATCGGGGACATCGCCCGCTTGCATCGCCGCCATGGCCTCTTCGGGTGACATGGTGATCGCCATCGGCGTTGCCCCTCCGCTAGTCGCGCACGGTACGAAAGCTGATGCCGCTCGCACCGCGCTGGCGCGGTGGCACGTATTCGCGCTGCTGCCACACGCGGTACGTCCCCGGCTCTAGGGCGATGGCGGCATGCTCTTCGTGGATGACGCGCGTCGCCACGAGGATATGCAGGTACAGCACCCCGGCGACTTCCCACAATTCCGCCGCCTGGGGGTCCTCGACCCGGTGGGCGTGGCCGGTCACTTCGCCATAGGCGAGGATGGGATCGCGTAGGCGCGTGCCCCCCTCTGGGATGGCATCTATGGTCGCGATCAAGACATCGCCATGTCGCCAAAGCATCTGGGGCACCACCTTTCATCTGCGGCACATCTTGGGTTATAGTATAGCAGCAACAGAGCGAGTATGCCAAGCGACGCATGCACCACGAAGGGAGGAATGGACGATGGCGCATCCCTGGCACCATGCCATCTTGGCCGCGCGCCGCTATGGCGGCCTCCCCGCTGACTATCTGGCGCTGGAAAGCTGGCTAGACTATACCAAGAGCCACGTGGCGGATTGCCGCCATCGCCTCTTTGTGCATAACACGTGGGGCATCTTCCTCGCCGAACGCATCTTGGGCGTTACCCTGGCCCGCGTGTCGGATGGCAAGGTGCTGCCCACCCGTCCCCTGCTTGAGGACCACATACTGCAAGACTTCGGCAAGATCCCAACGCTGGCCGATTGCCTGGCGCAGCTTCCCTCAGCCCCCCTGGCGGATGAAGTGACGACCCTGGCGCAGTGCCAGCAGACGGCGGAACAGTGCGGCGGGGTATGGGCCGACTATCAGCCACTGCACGCGTTCTTGGACTGGCCGCGCGACTATGTGGGGGATGGCCGCTATCGGCGCATCTTGCACAATGGCTGGGGCGTCGCGCTGACCATCGAAGCGTTCGGCGAAGCCTTTACCCGCCCGTCCGATGGCGTGGTGGTCGCCACGCGCGCCATCGCCGAAGCCCACATTCGCCGGGAATGCGCGACCATCCCCACGCTGGATGCATCACTCGATGGCATCACCCTCCAACGGTGGATGTGTCGGCGTGCCGTGCCCGCGTCCCTTTTCGACTGAACGCGCCGCTCGGCGGCTCACCAGGGAGGTCACTGCGATGCCCCGTCAACTCACCCCAACGGACATCATCCACATCGGCTATCAGTATGAGGTGCATGCCTATTGGGGCCAGGTGCGCGTGGTCGCCATGGCCCTCTTTGGGGCGCGGGTCGCCGGGGTGACGATCGCCCAGGTGGATGTGCCCGTCGAGGGCCATGTGCTGCGTGGCGTGCAGATCGTGGCGACCGACGCAGCGGGGCTGGTGCTCCACTATGACTTCACGACGCCGTGGTGGGTACCGCACCTGCCCACGCGCCAGCGTGCCCGCTACGCGACGGCCCATCTGGCCGACCTGGCGGCGAGCGTGGGCAGCGCCTTCCCACCCAACCTTCGCGAGGCCCTGCAAGCCCTCTGCGAAGAACGACTGGGGATGGAGTTTTTGCAGCAATGGGAAGACCACGTCCCCCGGACGTGGATGTTCGATTGCCGCACCCCGCCGCCCGTCGCCACGCAGCCCATCACCACGGCAGCGGGCGAGGCGCTGGCGGCGGATGCGCTCATCGCGGTGGGCCGCGAACATGCCGCGTACCAACGTTGGGCGCAGATGTACGACTATGTGCGGACGCTGTACGATCCCCGTGCCACCACCGCGAAAGTCATCTTTTTCTCGCGCTACAACGATTCCACCTATGATAGTGACGTGCGGCTCGAAGTGCGTGACGCCGAGGGCCAGCGCCTTTATTACGATCTGCATCTGCCGTGGTGGCGCCGTTACGGGTTCAGCGACGCCTTCATCGCCGCGTATGACGAAGCGCATCAGCAAGAGCCGGAAACCTGGTTTGGCTATGAGGAAAACGACGCGGCGGAACTCGACTACTATGAAGACGTCGACACCACGACGCCGCAGCGTGACGTCAGGCGGCTCGCTGAGCTGTGGCTGAATGCCAATTTCATCGAAACCCCCACGCGGCTCGATGAGGATGCGGCGGATTACGACCTCAGCAACGCACCGCCCCTCACCTATCCCCCACTGTGGATCGCAGCAGACTGAGCGCCTGGTCGGCGACATCCGGCGCGGCGGCGTCGAGCCAGTGGATGCGCTGGTCGGGCCGAAACCACACCAGTTGCTTGCGGATGAAGCCGTGCGTGTCGAATTTGAGCCGCTGCACCGCGTCGGGCAGGGACATTTCGCCGCGCAGATACGCGCCTAGGTGGCGATAGCCCAGCCCCGACAGGGCGGGCAGATCCCAGCCATAGCCACGCGCCACCAGCTGCTGCACCTCGGCCACGAAGCCCGCCGCTAGCATCGCGTCGACCCGCACATCGGCCCAGGCGTAGAGCCGCGCGCGTTCGGTGTTCAGCCCCAGCAGGGTCACGTCGTAGGGCGGGTCGACGCGCGCCTGCTGCGCCGAGAAGGGTGCCCCCGTCGTTTCGCAGACCTCCAGCGCACGGATGACGCGCCGTACATTCGTCGCGGGGATCTTCGCCGCCGTCACCGGGTCGAGCGCCGCCAGCCGCGCGTGCAACGCATCCGCGCCCGCGCGCTCCGCCAGCGTTTCCAGCACGGCACGGCGGGCGGGGTCCGGCGCGACGACGGGGATGCTGAGGCCATCTACCACCGCGCGGATGTAGAGGCCGGTGCCGCCGACGAGGATGGGCCGACGGCCCCG
>JBBQSR010000172.1:0-7780 GCA_038234855.1 Ktedonobacterales bacterium
AGCTACGAACCCACCGCCGCCGACGCGCGCACCGTGGCCAATGCCCGCTACGTCATCATCAATGGCGCGGGCTACGACCCCTGGGCCGACCGGCTGCTGGCGGCGAATCCCGTCAGTGGCCGCCGGACGCTGAACGTGGGCAACCTCGTGGGCAAAAAGGCGGGCGACAATCCGCATCTGTGGTACAACCCCGACTATGTCGCCGCCGTCGCCAACAAGCTCCGCGACGACCTGAAGGCCCTCGCCCCCAGCAGCAGCGCGGCGCTCGACCAGACGGCCCAGGCCTTCATGACGACCGCGTTGGGGCCGTACCACGCGCTCATCGCCGACATTCGGGCGCGCTATAGTGGGGTGGCGGTGGGCGCGACGGAGAGCATCTTCGTCTATCTCGCATCCGCGCTGGGGCTGAACCTCGTTACCCCCCCGTCGTACCTCAAGGCCGTCTCGGGCGGTGGCGACGTCTCCGCTGCCGACGAAGCGACCGTCGAAGCGCAGATCACCAAACGGACCATCACGATCCTGGTGTACAACAGCCAAAACACCCCAAATAACATCACCGCCGTCATCAACCTGGCGAAGGCTCACGGCATCCCCGTTGCCACCATCACCGAGACGCTGACGCCAGCGGGGGCCACTTATCAGCGATGGCAGACCGCGCAACTGACGGGCATCCGCGATGCCCTGGCAAAGGCAACCGGCAGATAGCGGCGAATGCCGTTACGGTAGATGCACTAAAGCATCTTGCATGGGCACGGGGACGGCGGGCTTCGTCATCCGAGGCGCGGGTTTACCCGCTGGCTCTCGCTACTCGCCCGCCGTCCTCCTGGTTATTCCCCGGTCTTGACGATGGTACCCTGGGCGGTGGCGCAGAGCGTCTCGACGCCGTCGGTGACGCTAAAGACATCGCAGCGGCAGACAGCCTGGCGCGCGGTGGCGGCGATGACCGTCGCTCGCGCGATCAAGCGGTCGCCGCGTGCCGCGCGCACATAGTTGATCTTGTACTCAGCGGTCAGCACGCTCGTCCCCAGTGCGGTGCCCCCGGCGAAGGTGAGCGCGTTGTCGGCCAGGTAGCTGAGCACCCCGCCATGCACCAGGCCGAACTGCTGCGCGAACTCGGGCCGGTTGGCGAGCTCGATGGTCGCCAGCCCCGGCGCGAAGGCGGTCAGTTGCGCGCCCAGCCACACGCTGAAGGCCTGGTTCGCCAGCACGCCCTGCCCGATGGGTAAGATATCTGGTTGCACGATGCGTTCCTCACTCATGGCGATAGTCCCGCTGGTAGTGTGGCACATCATGGGAATGTTTGCTACGATCTGCACGACACCCCGATAGTCAGCAAGAGACGACCAACTGGCGCACAGCAAAGGATAGCAACCATGGCGAACCCGATGGAACTGTACTCGAAACTCGATCCCTATCCCTGGTACACGGTCATGCGCGAGCATGCGCCCGTCTTTCAGCAGGGTGGCGCGGGGCCGTGGCACGTCTTTCGCTATGCGGATGTGCAGCGCGTGCTGTCGGACTACGAAACCTTCTCGTCGCAAGAGGGGCGGGGTGGCGGCAGCGATCCGCTGGGGAGCAGCATCATCAGCCTCGACCCGCCACGCCATCGGCAGATGCGCGCCCTGGCGACGATGGCCTTCACCCCGCGCGCCGTCGCCCAGCTCGAACCGCGCATCCGCGCCATCACCAACGACCTGCTCGACGCCGTGCAGTCGCGCGGCGAGATGGACGTGATCGCCGACCTCGCCTATCCCCTGCCCGTCATCGTCATCGCCGAACTCTTGGGCATTCCCGTCGCGGACCGCGAACGTTTCAAGGTGTGGTCCGACGCCATCGTGCAGGGCAGCCAGGCCGAGGCTGTCGCGGCGGCGATGGCGACGATGGGGATGAACTGGTACGGCGAGATGGTCGACTATTTCCGCCACACCGTCGAGGCGCGCCGGGCAGAGCCGCGCGACGACCTCATCAGCGCGCTCATCGTCGCGCAGGTGGACGGCGAACATCTGACGATGCAGGAATTGATCGGCTTCTGCATCTTGCTGTTGGTCGCGGGCAACGAGACGACGACGAATCTGCTGGGCAACGCCCTGCTGTGCTTCGACGAACACCCCGAAACCGAGCAACGCTTGCGCGACGCCCCGCAGACCCTGCCCACCGCCATCGAAGAGGTGCTGCGCTACCGTGCCCCCGTCCCCATGATGTTTCGCACCTCCATCAAGGATGCCGAACTGAGCGGGCAGCGCATCCCCGCTGGCAGCCCGCTGATCGCGTGGATCGGCGCGGCCAACCGTGACGGCGACCAGTTCCCCGAGCCGGATCGCTTCGATATCGCGCGGACGCCGAATCGACACCTGGGCTTTGGTTATGGCATCCATTTCTGCTTGGGCGCGCCGCTGGCCCGCCTGGAAGCGCGCGTGGCACTGGGCGAGATGCTGACGCGCCTACGCGACATCCGGCGGGTGCGGTCGGTGCCGCTGGAACCATTGGGCGGCAACATCGTCGCGGGTGTGCAACGCCTGCCCGTCACCTTCACGCGGGCATAACTGACTGGCTCAGACTTTCGCGGCGTCGGCTTTCTGCTTGGCCTTCAGAGCGGCCAGGTAGCGTTTGCCCGCGTCGCGGGGCTGGGCGTCGACGCGCGCCACCGTGGCCGGAAACAGCCCCACATTGACCTTCCACGCTTGCAAGATGGTCCGCAGATTGTGCAGCCCCAGCGCGACATTCGTGTCCAGCCCCGGAATTTTCAGCGCGTTGTCGACGACGAGGATCAGCCCGTCCAGCGACTCCGCCGAGATGGACGAGAGTGCCCCCGCGATGGGTTCCACGATCAGTTCCACGGCCTGATAGGTCGCGTCCACGGCGGCGCTGGCGGTGTCGAGCGCGATGCCTTCCAGGTTCGCCAGTTCCTCGGCTAAGAGGCGGCGGCCCAGATTGACGGCCAACGGGGCTTCGATGATGCCCACCCCCAGCGCGGCTGCCGCGCCCGTGGCGATAAGGGCGCGTCGCCCGACATTTCCCTGCTTTTGCCCTTTTTCCGTGGCGATGGTGCTATCCATGATCCATGCTCCTTCTTGCGCCGATTGAAACGATCATAACATCGTAGCTCTGCACAGATTTCATGCCAGTTCGCTTCGCTGCTCAGCTTTGCCATAGCCCTTTCCTCCCCCGGTGCTGCCCGAGATGGGGGCCGCAGTGGTATCATGGGTGTCATACGCGGGCGAGAGGAGCTTCCCCCCCTTTCGTCCGCCGAGTCGTGTATGGAGGCCTCATCCCCATGCCCGGTTTCCGCCACGATCCCTTGCACGGCGCGCCCGTCACCGCCGACCGCGACTTCGCCCTGCCTGGCGACACCGCCCACTACGCCCCCGACCGCCCAGTGGATGTGCGCCATGTCGCCCTCGACCTGCGCGTCGATTTCGCGGCCAAGACGCTCAGCGGCACCTGTGCCACCACCGTCAGCGCGCTCTATGACGAGGTGCGCGAGGTCGTCTTGCGCGCGGGCGAAATGCGCATCAGCACCGTCACCTTCACCAGCAAGCGCCGCCCCCAGCCCGTGACGCTGGATTTTGACTATGATGGCGAGCGAGTGCGCGTGCTGCTGGATAAGCCGCTGCGCTATGGCAACGAGGCGACCATCACCATCACCTATGCCACGGCCCCGCGCATCGGCCTCAGCTTCGTCGGCCCAACGGCGAGCGACCCCGACCTGGCGACGCAGGCGCACACCCAGGGCCAGCCAGAATACGCCCATTACTGGTTCCCCTGCCACGACGCGCCCAATGACCGCGCCACGTGGGAGATCGCCGTGCGCGTGCCAGCCCAGTACACCGCCATCTCGAATGGTCGGCTGGTCGGCGTCGAGGAACACCCCGACACGGCGGAAAAGACCTTTCGCTATGCCGAATCGTTCCCCTTCCCGGCCTACATCACCACCCTGGCGGTCGGCGATTTCAGCGAACTGCGCGAAGATTTCGGCGAGACGCCCGTGCAATATTTCATCCGCCCTGGCTACGAGGACCACGCGCGGCGGCTGATGGGCGACACCCCGGCGATGCTCGCCTATTACTCCGAGCGTTTCGGTACCCGCTACCCCTATGAGAAGTATGCCCAGGTCATCCTCGAAGACTTCACCGGCGCGATGGAAAACGTCTCGGCGACCTCGCATTCCTGGCTGCTGACACCCGACGCGCGCGACGCGCTGGACACCGCCGCGAAATCAACGGTGGCGCACGAGCTGGTGCACCAATGGTTCGGCGATATGCTGACCTGCCGCGACTGGTCGCACGCCTGGCTGAATGAATCCTTCGCCACCTATTTCGAGGAGACGTGGAAGCAGGTCGCCCCCGACGCGGGCGAGGATGAGTTTCGCCTGGGCATGCGCGCCAATGTACACTTTTACCTGGCCGAGGACCGCCGCTATCGCCGCCCCATCGTCCACAACATCTACCATCACGACGGCCAGGAACTCTTTGACCGCCACCTCTACGAGAAGGGCGCGTGTGTGCTGCACATGCTGCGCGGCTACGTCGGCGAGGCGGCCTTTTGGCGCGCCATCGCGCAGTACGCGCGCGTCAATCGCGGGCGCGAGGTCGTCACGAACGACCTAGAGCGCGCCTTCGAGGAAGCGACGGGCCGCAGCATGGGCCGCTTCTTTGACCAATGGGTGCGGCGCGGCGGCCACCCCGACTTTGAGGTCAGCTATGAGTGGGACGGCGAACACAAATTGGCCAAACTGACCGTCAAGCAGACGCAAAAGACCGACGACCTCACCCCCCTCTTCGCGGTGCCCGTCGAGATCGGTTTCAACTTCGACGTCAAGGGCAAGCGCGAGACGCGCATCGTCACCATCGATGTGACCGAGGCCAGCGAAACCTTCGTCATCCCCCTGGATCGTCGCCCCACCCTGGTGCGCTTCGACCCCTACGGTTGGCTGCTGAAGACGCTGAAATTCGACCGCTCCGTGGTGATGCTGCGCTGGCAACTGGCGAACGACATCGATCCGCTCGGTCGCGTAGAAGCCGCCGAGGGGCTGGCGAAACACAGCGACCCCACCACGCAAGAGGCCCTGATCGCCGCGCTGACCACCGATGACTCATGGGCGGTCGTCGCCGAGGCGGCGCGGTCGCTCGGCAAGATCGGTTCGCGCGATGCGTGCGCGGCGCTGGCCCGCATGCTGCCCACGACCCAGGACCCGCGCGCCCGCCGTGCCGTCGCGGCGGCGCTCGGTGAATTCCACGCCCCCGTGCGTGCCGAGGAAGCCGCCATCGCCGCCGAGGCGCTGACCGCCCTGCTCGGCGGTGACGAACCGAGCTACCGCGTGCTGGCCGAGGCAGCGCAGAGCCTGGGTCGCACCCGCACCGATGGCGCGGCGACAACCCTGCTGGCCCTGGCGGCGCGCCCCACCTGGCACTCCCTGGTCGAGGGCGGGGCGCTGGCGGGTCTGGGCGAATTGACGACGCCCGAGGCGGCCCGCTACCTGGCCGCGCGGGTGAGCGATCAGTCGGTCCCGATGTTGGTGCGCAGCGGCGCGGTGGCGGGGCTGCGGCTCCTCATCACCACCGGGCGGCTCGACCGCCAGGGCGCGGAGTACGTCGCCGTGCGCGATGCCCTGGTGACGGCGCTCGATGACCCCTGGGTGCGGTCCCGCCAGTTCGCCACGGCGGCCCTGCGCGCGCTGGATGACCCCGCGACCCTCCCCGCGCTAGAGCGCACGGCCACGACCTCGCTCGAATCGCGCGTGCAGCGCCTCGCCCGCGAGGCGGCCTATGCCATCCGCAGTGGCAAGCGTGGCGAGGGCGAGACACGCCGTGTCCGGCATGATGTCGAGGCGCTGCGCGAAGAGAACCGCAAGCTGCGCGACCGCCTGGCGGTCATCGAAACGCGCCTGGGCAACGGCCACAATGGCAACGGTAATGGTCACAGCACCGACATCGTGGCGACCGGCAATGAGGTCAACGGGGGATAGGCTTGCCAGGGCGCACCGCCTGGTCTACCATAGGGGGCAACGAATCTGCGCGTTAGCCGCACGGAGGTTGCCCCCTTGTTTATCTTGCATCGCATTTTTGGTCACGCCCGCCTAGCCATGGCGGCACTCATCCTGGTCGCCGTCCATCTCGTGCCCTTCGCGCCGACGCAGCCGGGGGGCGCGCTCGCTGGCCCTGGCCTCAGCGTCAACGCGGCGCAGGGACACCACGCCATCAGCGATGACCTCTATGGCATCACCTTTTGGTATGGTGACAAGGCGGCTGCTGAGACGAGCTTCGCCCAGGCGATTCATCTGCCCGTCAATCGGCTGGGCGGCGATGCGACGAGCCGCTATAATTGGCAGGTGGATTCGAGCAACGCTGCCCGCGACTGGTACTTCACCGCTGGTAACGGGCAGGCGAACCCCACCCCCGGCGCGTCGAATGACCAGTTGGTTGCGAACGACAAAGCCGTCGGCGCAAAGACGATCCTCACCATTCCCATCATCAATCAGATCAATGGGACGAGCGCGTGGCATTGCAGCTTCCCCAAGTCGAAGTATGGTGCCCAGCAGAGCTATAATCCCTACATCAAGCCGAATGGCGACCTGTGCGGTAATGGCTATCGCGCGAGCGATGGCAAGCAACTGACCGACAACACCCCCAGCGCGACGGACATCCCGAATAGCCCCAGCATCCAGGGTGCATGGGTGCGGCATCTGGTCGGGCGCTTTGGCTCCGCCGCGAACGGTGGAGTGGCGATCTACGAGATGGATAACGAGCCGAGTGGCTGGCTGGCGATGCACTTCGACGTGCATCCGCAGGGCGTCGGCTACACCGAGCTGCGCGACCGCACGCTGGCCTACGCGGCGGCGGTGAAGGCGGCGGACCCCTCGGCGCGGGTGCTCGGCCCCGGCGACATCCCCTACGCGGCGTATGACTGCAACACCTGCGGCAACGACGGCGCGGCGGCGCACGGTGGCGTGCCCTTTGGCGAATGGTATCTGCAACAAATGGCCGCGTATCAGCGACAGCATGGCGTGCGCCCGCTGGACTATTACTCCATGCATTACCCCGGCTGCTGCGGTGGCGACCAGATGAGCATGCTCGTTGACCGCATCCACACCTTTCACGGGTGGATCAATAGCGCGTATCCCGGCACCAAACTCGCCTTCGATGAATATAACTGGGGCGATGCCTCGCAGTTCAGCAGCGCGCTGACCACGGCGGAGGGACTGGGCATCTTTGGCCGCGAGGGCGTCGATCTGGCGAGCTATTGGGGACTAGACAACGTCGCGTGGCCCACCGCCTACGCCTTTCGCATGTATCGCGACTATGACGGCCAGGGGGGCCGCTTCGGCGATACCTCTGTGACCGCCGCCAGCGCCAATGCGGGACAGTTGGCCGTCTTTGGGGCAGAGCGCGGCGGTGATGGCGCGCTGACCCTGATGGTCATCAACAAAACGGGCGGCGCGCTCACCAGCCCGCTCGCGCTCAGCGGCTATCAGCCCGCCACCACCGCGCAGGTCTACCACTACAGCGCGTCCAACGCGGGGGGCATCACCCACGACGCCGCTGTTCCGGTGACGGCGACGGGCTTCACCGCGACCTATCCCGCCAACTCGCTCTCGTTGGTCGTGCTGAAACCGGGGAATGGCGCGACGCCCACCCCAACGCCCGCCGTAAAGGGCACCGCGACGCCAGGCACCGGCACGGCGACGCCCGCCGTTTGCCCCTCACCCACGTCCGCACCCACCCCCGCCGCGAACGCGACGCCCTGTGCCAGCGGTGTCGCGCCCACGGGGGGCAACGGCGGC
>JBBQSR010000173.1:0-7700 GCA_038234855.1 Ktedonobacterales bacterium
CCTCATCCTGGTCGATTTCCCGGCGGAAGATGGCATCTTGCTCGACAACGCCCTGGTGGCGACGGATCGCGTCATCGTTCCCTTCATTGCCGAGGCATCGTCGTTAGAGGGCATCGACGCGACGCTGCGGCTGCTGCGACGCGGGCGCGAGGCCAACGCGCGGGCGACGCTGGGCGGCATCATCCTCACCCACTGCGAGCCGCGCAACAAACGCATCGGCGACATCGTCAATACCCTAATGCACTCCGGCGAGGTCGAGGGCGAGGACATCAAAGAACGGCTTTTCCCCTTCGCCATCCGTCAGAGCGATTTCTATGACCACGCCTTTCGCTATGGCGAACCCGTGTGGGAGCGCACGCAGGATCAACGGGTGTGGTCGGGCTATGTCTTGCTGGCCGAATGGCTGCTGGCCGACGCGGGGCTGGACCGCCTGATCGCCAATCGCCGCCACGCCGCCCTGCTCGAGGACGACACCCGCGTGATGGATACCGCCGCCGTCGCCACAGGCACCGGCACTGGCGAGGCGCGGCTGCACGACTTCCGCACCGTCCACTATCCGGCGCTGGCCGCGAACCCCTGACGCACATTCGCGACCCCTACCCTGTAGGTACAAGCCTGCATCAACGCTTCACCCACAGTGCCGTGCGGCACTGTGCCTATTTTGGCGTCCCTTTTTTCGGGGGGAATGATGAAAAACAACGATTTTTGACAAACTCAGCAAAACCGATAATAATGCAGGGCAGCACATAAGCAATCGAGGTGGCAAGAGGATGGGATCCATCATCGCGCGAGTTTTCGCGGTGCTTCTCGTGTCAGGCATCGTAAACTTCATCCGTCAACGTATGGCATATCGCGCCTACCTCAAGACGTTACATCCGCTCAGTACCATTCCCGCACCAACACGCACGCCCTACTGGGTAGAGGCGGATCATACGACGATCCTCCAAAGTGCGATTGCCGGGTTACAACAAATGGCCTGGGGAGCGGAACCTGTCGATGATGCACAAGGAATCGAGCTTTATCGAAAGGGTCACGTCGCGCTCATCGAAATGAGTGGGGCCTGGTCAAAAGCGCCGGATATCGCACAAACCTTTCTGCACTGCCCCAGGTCGCTCGCCTACACTGGTGTTGCCGAAGTCATTTATACCATTTCTTATGTCTCTGGGTTTCGCTACGCGCCCCTTGGCATCGCGGTCGCCACCGATTGGACCAGCGCCGCCATTGCTGCTGATCCCTTGCGGCCAGAACCGTGGATAGAGCGCACCCGCATCCTCAGCAAAGGCCAAACAAAGGCGCACCTTTTGCTGGCAGAGATGGCCCTGCAAAAGGCGCGGGAACTCGATCCCCTGCATCCGCATTTGCCGTCCGCCGAAAATGCCTACTATACGGGAATAAAGGACTATCGCGCGGCAGAGGCAGCGATACTCCGCGGCCTGAACTATGCCGCAGAAGGCCGGATTTCCCGTATCGAGCGCCGCGCACTCCTCAATAACTTGGCGATGAATTACGACATCCAGCGCCGCCCCGCTGAGGCACTGGCGACATACCAACAATTGACCACCGAGTTCCCTGAATATGCCTGGGGTTGGCATAATGGCTCACGCGCGTTACTCATCAGCGGACAACTGGAAGAAGCACTTCATTATAACGAACGGGCAATTGCGATCATGCCATTTCCGCTGGCGTTGCAGGCTAACGCAAAAATCCGTGAGCGCATAGCCGCAAAAGCGCGCTCGACCCCAACAACGGCGTAATGTATGGCACGCTGGGGTCAATAGCGATGCTAGGCCGCGCGCCGTTCTTCCTCCGCGAGAGCGGGGACGGTGCGCGGGCGGAAGGGCAAGATCTTCGCCTGGGGCTGTGCCACACGCACCCGCACCTGATGCCAGCGGGCCACCAGCGCCGTCACCGCCGCGCCACAGGCGACGAGAGACGCGGCGCCCATCAAGGGGCCGCGTACCCCGACTAAGATGAAGAGCAGCGCGTGCGCATACACCGAAAGCATTTGACCCCTCCAGCAGGTGACATCGCGGCGCGGTGCTGTCGCACAAGCCCGTATGTCCAGCATACCGGTGGGGCCAAATAGTGGCGGAAAGAGGGGGCACAGCGCGCGATGCTAGCCCTGGCCAGCCATGTCGGCGGCGGTCATTTCGTCCTCATCGTCGGCGTCGTCCAGGTCGGCGAGGTCGTCGTCATCGAGATCGTCGTCCTCATCGAGCAGCGCGGCATCCTGGGCATCGTTGCCGCTGGCGATGCCGGGCACCTGGCCCTGGGGCGTGCCGCTGACGGCATCCAGATTTTGCTGGGCGACCTCGTCCTGGTCGCTGACGCGGCGCAGTTGGTCCAGTTGCTGCTGCGTGTCGGCCTGGCTCTGCCCCTGGGCGATGCTGGCCTCGCCCAGATCGGGGGGGATCTGCGCGTCTTGCTGAAGGGATTCTTGTTCCTGTGGCGTGCTCATCGGTGGTGCGCTCCTTTGGTGGTGATGGGCGTGCCCTCGCACGTGACCGTACCCCAATGACGCACTTTTCATGCCCGCCCGCTGACTGAGGCTGCCCCTGTCGCCAGCGAACGGGCACGACACTAGCGGGCTTTCTGCCCGATGGCGCGATAGAACGAAAACGTGCTTTGCCGCGCGTCCACCTCTTGCGGCCAGGCTTGCAGGGCGCGGTCATAATCCTCGGCGGTGGCGGTGCCCCGCGCGACCGACAGCCCACGCCCCGCCTTGAGGATCTCGTACAGATCCAGCGCCATCAGGCGACCGATGCGCCCACCCTGCACGCCCAACGGCACCGGCATCTCTTGCGCTTGCACATTGGTGAGACCAGCGGATTGCAGATACGCGCCGATGCGCGACCCCACCGTCATATCCAGGCCGATCTTGTTGCCGCCCTCGATGGTCAGGTTATGCAGCATATTCATCGCCGGGCCACCAGCGGGCGGCAAGCCACCCTCCACCAACTCGACCCAGCCGCCGGGGCGCGTCATCCGCACCAATTCGTTGATGACGAAGGACCACCGCACGGCGGGAATGGCCGAGTATAGCAACCGCATGTGCACGTAGTCGAACGATGCGTCGGGAAAGTTATTGCCCTGCAAGATGTCGCCCGCCACAAAGGTCGCGTTCGCCGGACGCTGGTTCACCCCGTCGCCCAGGGGCAGACGCTCGACATCCGGCGTGACGCGGTCGAGCCCAAAGACATTGCTGTTGGGGAACTGCACGGCCATCTCAAGCACCCAGCGGCCACTGCCACAGCCGACATCGAGGATGTCGAGGGGCGCTTGCAGCGGCGCTCGGAAATTCCCCTGGTTGAGTTGGCGCAGCAAAAAGTGCTGGAAATTCAGGCGATTCGTTTCCCCCAGATCCTTGGGCAGGGCATAGGCTGAATCGGCCATATAACTGCGGCCACCCGCGTAGACGAATCCTGAGGCGGTGGGCGTCGCTGCCGCCGCGGCATCGGCGGACGCGCGTTTGCGCCGCCCAAAGAACCAAGGCATATGCTCATCCTTCCATGATGGAAAAAAAAGTGCGCGCACAGGGGCGCATGACTTCGTTGAAGTCATGCTCTATCTTAGAGCAACCATCCAAGAATTGGCAACCTGCTCGCGGCAAAAAAAGGATCGTCATCCCCCTGCATCACCGCTTCGTGACGATGAAGACCAGTTCCGTGGGGAAGACCAGCCGCCGCACCGGCCAGGGCGCGTCGCCCAGCAGTTCGTGGAAGTGCGCCTCGTAGAAAGCGGACATGCCCTTGTTTCTGCCGCCGAGGCTCTGGCGCGGAAACGAGACGACCAGATGCCGCGCGTCGATGTCATGGATGAGGCGTCGCCCCGCGTCGCGGTCCAGTTGCTCTAGCGTGGGCAGGGCCTTCAGCAAGAAGGCGAGGTCCACCGTCCCAGTCGGCGTCGCGGTGCTGGCATCGTCCCAGGTCATCTGCCCCGCGACGCCCAGCATGCCCAGCGCCTCGCCTAAGAAGCGCAGCATCCCATCATAGATGTCATTCGCCGCGTAGGTCGCCCCCGCTGCCAGGGGCATCCATGGCGCGGCGAGGGGGTGCAGCCCGCACGCGAGGTCGAGCACGCTGTGGACGGGTGGCAGGCCGTCGAAGATGGCGGCGTAGAAGTCGGTCAGAAATGGTAGCCGCTCGCGCATCGACGTGTGGTTAGCCATGATGGCCGTGCAGACCGCGCGCTGCGTCGCCGCATCGGGTGCCGCGCGCAGATCCGCCAGCCAGCGTGCGTAGGGCAGCGATTGCGCCAGAAAGGCCCCGCCGATCTGGTGCAGCTTCTCTTTCGTCGCCTTGATCGCCTCTTTCGTGGTGCGCCGCTTCGCCAATTCGCTCACTGCCAGCCGCCGCACCAGGGGCCGCGCGATGTCGGCGTATTTCGGGCTGGCGTTGATGGCCACCAAGACGGCATCCAGCGCATCGCTCTTCACCCGCACATCCCTCCTGATGATTGACAAATCGCAGTGTATCTCATATACTAAAAGAGACGCGGGCAATTAGCTCAGTTGGTCAGAGCGCCACGTTGACATCGTGGAGGTCAGCCGTTCGAGCCGGCTATTGCCCACCCTTGCGACGCCGCTCCATCCCCTCGACGGAATGGAGCGGCGTCGCTTTTCTGCGTGTAGCATGGTGGCCTGGCTCAACCGATCAGCCGTTCCAGCCGCTGCGTGCCAGGCAGCCGGAAGGCGGGATTGACCGCCGCGCCGACCATCATCACGACCCACAGCACCACGGTGACGATCCAATCAAGCTGGCTCAGCAGATCAAAGGGAATCGCCAGCAACCCACCTAGCAACGGTACGAAGTGCAGCACACTGCTGAGGCCGCCCAAGACGAAGGCGATGATCGACAATGTGCCGAAGATCAGCAACGATTGCCGCGCGTGGTGGCGCACCGTCTGGTTGCGCCGCTCGAAGATCAGCAGCAGCAGGCCCGAAACCCACACGAACAGATACGCGCCCACGCGCTCGGCGATCTCGGGCAGCCCCAGGGACGTGGATTGTGGATAGGGTGTCATGGTGATATGGCTCCTTAGTTGGGGCAACGCGCCCCATACTCGTCCCCTTGAGTATAGCCCCAAACGGCGCAAAACACCTATGACGATCGTCACGTCTGCGGTAAAGTCTCTGTCAAATCCTCGCGCATCCGCCATGGGCGACCCTACGCGGGGGACTTGCCCAACTCTTCCAGGTCGAGTTCGCGCTCGATGTCGCGCAGCACCTCGTCACCGATCTCGCCATTGTCACGCATGGTGATGGCATATTGCCGCCGCACCTCCACCAGGTCCAGCAGTACGCGCTGATAGGCGTCGCGCTTCGACTTTGCCGCGCGGCGTTCCTGGGGTGCGCGGTCGTGCTGAATGGCGCTGAGGCCCTGAACACGATTTTGGTAGTGGCCGCGCAGATCCGTCAGATGCTCGGCGGGAATCCCCGTCGTACCGTCTAGCCCATCGAGATAGTCGATAGCGGCCTGAGCGATGGCGATCTGCGCGGTGCGTGCCTCGTCGCGGCGCGTGTGGTCGCGGTCTAGCCCCAAGCGGCGGATGAGGCTGGGCAGCGTCAACCCCTGCACCAGCAGCGTCACCAGGATCACGACGAAGGTGATGAAGATGATGCTGTCGCGCGCCACCTGCGTCAGCCCGCCCGTTGCCGCAGCGGGCAGCGCCAGGGCCGCCGCCAGCGACACCACGCCGCGCATGCCCATCCAACTGACGACCGTCACCTGTCGCCACACGGGCGGGTCAGTGCGTGGCCCGATGATGCCCCCCAGCCGCCAGGCTAGCCAGGCACCGGGGTAGGTCCACGCGACGCGCACGAGCACCACCACCAGGCTGATGATGATGGCACCACCCAACAATTGCACCAGCAACTGACGCGGCGTCACTGTCAAGATGGCGCGCAACTGAAAGCCGATCAGGATGAAGATGATGCCATTCAACAAAAACGTCATGGTGTTCCAAAAGGACGTGGTTTCCAGCCGCGCGCTCGACGTGAAAAGGCGCGGTGCCCGCTGGCCGATATAGATGCCCGCCGTCACTACCGCCAGCACCCCCGAGACATCGAGCGCCTCGGCGAGCACGTAGGCGAGGAAGGGGATCAGCAGCGAGAGCGTCGTGTCCAAAAGTGGCGTGCGGAACTGCCGATGCAGCCACGTGCCGATGACGCCAACGACCAACCCCACGGCGACGCCCCCCACCGCCACCAGCGCGAATTTCCCCGTCGCCGCCGCCAGCGAAAAGGTGCCCGCCACCACCGCCGCCAGCGCGAAACGATAGGCTACCAGCCCCGTCGCATCATTGAGCAAGCTCTCGCCCTGCGTCACCGAGAGGATGCGGCGCGGCAGATTCAGGTGCTGGGCAATGGCCTCGCCCGCCACGGTGTCGGTCGGCGAAACGATGGCCCCCAGCACGAAGGCCGCCGCCCACGACAACCCAGGGATGAGCAGGTGCGCCGCGATGCCCACCAGCACCGTCGTCGCCAGCACCAACCCAATCGCCAGCAAGGTGATGCTGCGCAGGTTGCGCCGCATCTCGCGCCACGACATGCTCCACGCCGACGAATAGATGAGCGGCGGCAAAAAGAGGACGAGGATCAATGACGGGTCGAGCGAGATACCCGGCAGACCGGGCACCAGCCCCAGCACCAACCCACCGATGACCAGGACCACCGGATACGGCAGATTCAGCCGTTGCGCCAGCCCCGTCAGGACCAAGATGCCCGTCAAGAGCAGCAACAACACTTCGACCTTCGGCATGGCTCACCTCTTTTCGCGCGGGACGTTGACCGCTCCGTTTTCACCCCCAACTATACAACCATGCCACCCATTTGGCCTAGCGATGGCACTCATCGCTTGCAGGTATAGAATATTTGTTCTATAGTAAGGGCACGGTATGGCCGGGAGAGGCAGCGCTGGCCGCCTCGCTTGTTGGTCGTACCCCCTATGGTGAGAAGAGTGAAGGAGACGATGCCCATGAGTCTGTATGATCAGTTGGACCGCTATCGCGCGGCCACCCGCCGCATGCTGATTTGCTCCGAGGCCATCCCCGAGCTAGCGACGTGGCACACGGAGTGGCGTGCGCTGCCCGCAGGGCGGCCCGACGGCCTCACCCGCGAGGCGCGCTACCTGCTGGCCGTCTATCGCGCCGCCCTGGCCGAGCAGACCACCCTGCGCGAATGGCTGGTGCGCCACCGCGCCGAGGCTTGGCTGGCCGCCGCCGAAGCCGAGGCAACGCTGCTGTGGCAGATGGAGCGCCGCGCGCTGGATGACGACCTGGCCCCGCTGCCCCAGGCCCTGCCCCCCGCCGCCGAGATGCACGCCTGGCAAGCGGCGGCGTAGTCCACCCCCAGCGAACTTGACAGAACCATGGGGAGCCGGTGCTATAATCTGCAATGGTGGCGACCGAACTGAGTAGCTCAGCCGTGAGATCCGTCGGTCGCTCGCATATCCGCTCACTGTCGTCGCGGCAGCGCCCGCGCCCACCTACCAAGGAGCACCCCGAGCCATGGCTTTTGAGCTTCCCCCCCTGACGTATGACTACGCGGCCCTCGAACCGCACATCGACGCGCAGACGATGCAGATCCACCACGACAAGCATCATCAGGCATACGTCAACAACCTGAACGCGGCGCTCGACAAACATTCCGGCCTGCAGGACAAGTCGCTGGAAGAACTGCTGGGCAAGCTGGCGGGTGTGCC
>JBBQSR010000174.1:0-7653 GCA_038234855.1 Ktedonobacterales bacterium
GCCAGCGGCACAGGCCGCCACCAGCACCACGGCGAGGGCCATCATCGCGCCCACCGCGCGCTTACCCATGCGGGATAGCATAATGTTTGCTCCGATCTCACACTCGTCTCCCCTGCATCGTATGCCATTTCCCCAGCAATGCCAAACTATCTAGCGGGCACAGACATGACACCTTTGCGTGAACAGCGTATTAGTGTAATATAATAAGCAGCGGCGATGCCGACCCCAAGATTCGACCCACGAGGATGAGACGATGAACCCGATCATAATGCTGATGACCTTCGCGTCGTTCATCCTGGTGATGGGGGTGCGCTATGGGGCACAGGCCGCCGTCGCGACGGTGCTGGGCGACCGCAGCGTCGCGCGCACGGGGCGGCTGTCGCTGCGTCCGGCGCGGCATCTGGCGACCCTGGGCACCTGCGTGGCGGTGCTCTTTTGCTTCCCGCTCAGTGGATCGTCGGTGGGGTTGGGCTGGGGCCGCCCCGTCCAGCCCGACGCGATGAAGCTGCGCACCGGGGCCAACGCGGGGCTGGTCATCGTGGCGCTGACGGGCATCGCGACGAATCTGCTGCTGGGACTGGTGCTGGCCGTCGCGCTGGGGCAACTGCATTACACCATCGGGGCGTATCAGTGCCTGGATAGCACGCTGCTCGGCGGGCCGCTCCAGGGGTGCTTGGCGAGTTGGCAGCCGGGCTGGTTGCTGCGCGTCGAGCAATTTGGTTTCGTCTTTGCCAGCGTCAACATCGTCGTGGGGTTGCTCAACCTCATCCCCCTCTTTCCGCTCGATGGCTATACGCTGCTTTTCACCGCGCTGCCCAACAATGCCGCCGTGCGCTATCGCAATAGCCAAGAGACGCAGCAGATCGCCCTGGCGGCCATCCTGCTGTTGCTGCCGCTGGTGTTGACCTTCGCGCGGCTGCCCGCCGTGCTGGCCCCCGGCACCCTCGTCAATACCCTGGCGGATAACCTGATGGGCATCTTCACCTATTTCGCCCCCTTCGCGCAACGGCTGTGAGTGGGATGGCAACAACAACGGCCCACGGCTGGCGCGCGCGCTATCGCCTGTGGCAGGTGTGGCATCGGCTGACGGCGCGCGTGACGGCGGCGGATCTCGCCCCGATGCGGGCACTGCTGCCACCAGCGGGCCAAGACCTCTTTTTGACGATGTCGCGCGGCGACCAGCGGCACAGTCTGGACGTGCACGCGGCGCTGGCGGCGACGGGCTGCACCGACCCAGAATTACTGGCGGCGGCACTGCTGCATGACGCGGGCAAGGGCAGCCATCGGGTGCGCTTCGTGATGCGCCCCCTCATCGTCATCTCGCGCAAGTTGGCCCCCGCGACGCTGGCGCGGCTGGCTGGCCCTGGCGCGGAATCCCCCGTCGGCTGGTGGCGTCGCCCCCTGCGCGACGCCTGGCACCACGCCGAATGGGGGGCCATCCTCGCCGCGCGGGCTGGGCTGCCGCCACGCGTGGTGCTGCTGATCCGCACGCACCATGACGCGACGGGGCCTGCGGCGGCGCTGCACGCCGTCGATGACGCCTCATAGGGCGCTGGCCTTTGGTGTGATATTTACCCTTTCTTTACTGGCGAACCTCGCCAAGACAAGCGGAACGTCGTACAATCTGGGCATAGCATTGATAAATCGCATAGGCGAGGCGCACAGCATGAACGAGCAGCACACCACAACCGATGCCCTTGATATCGCGCAGGGCGGTCCCCCCGCGACCATCTTGGTGATCGAAGACGAAGAGAATATCTCGAACCTCGTCAAGTTTTATCTCGAAAAATCAGGCTTTCGCATCCTCGTGGCGGAAGACGGCGCGCGGGGCATCGAGCTGCACGCCAGCGAGCACCCCGACCTCGTCATCCTCGATCTGATGCTGCCCAAGGTAGATGGCAATGAGGTGTTGCGGCGCATCCGCCAATGGTCGCAGACGCCCGTGCTGATGCTGACGGCGTTGCGCAGCGAAGAGGACCGCATCAACGGCCTGGACCTGGGTGCCGATGATTACCTGACCAAGCCCTTTAGTCCGCGCGAACTGGTGAGCCGGGTGCGCGCCATCTTGCGACGCATCGGCCCGCGCCACGCCCAGGCCGAAGAGACGCTCAGCTTCAATGGCCTCAGCATGTACCCCGCCACGCGCCGGGTCGAGGTGGATGGTCGCGCCATCGAGCTGACCGCCAAAGAATTCATGCTGCTGCTGACCCTGGCCACCGCGCCCGACCAAGTCTTTACCCGCGACGCGCTGCTCAGCCGCGTGTGGGGCTTCGAGTACCTGGGCGACAGCCGCACGGTGGATGTCCACATCGGCACGCTGCGCCGCAAGATCGAGCGCGACGCCGCCCACCCCGCCTTCATCAAAACGATCTGGCGCGTCGGCTACAAATTCGACCCGAATGGGGAAGCCGAACCTGATGACGAGGGCAACCATGCCTGAGCCGTCGCGCACCCAACGCTGGCTGGCCCAGGCGCGGGGCGTCCCCCCCCGTCTGCGTCGCGCCTGGGAACGCTTCACCAGCGGCACGCGGGCACTGGTGCTGCCGCGCAGCCTCGCCCGTCAGATGGCCATCATCTCGGTGAGCGTCGGCGTCGGGGCCATCATCTTGACGGCCATCATCTCCTCCGTCGTCGTCAGCAACTCGTTCTCGTCCTATCTGCACACCGAACTCCGCAACGGCGCGCAGATCGAAGCGTCGCGCATCAATTCGCTCATCAATCAACGCGGCCAAGACTTCCACGACGCGGTGGACCAAGACCTCATCTTCAATTACATCAATGGCGTCGACACTGGCTCACAAGGTCAATTTTGGGCCGTTGATTCCAGCGGCGCGGTGCTCTTTCCCCGCAACGGCAGCCCTCTGCGCAATAATCCCGATCTGCCAACGCTCATCCCTGCCCTGCGCAACACGTTGGATACGGGCCAGACCAATGTGGGCGATCTGCCTGACCGCGAGGCCGGGTGGTTTCACCTGTCGGATCGCGGCTATGGCGTCGCGCCCATTTATGCGGATGGCACGCCCAGCAGCCACGTCATCGGCGCGGTGGCCTACTTCTCGGGGCAATCGCTGGCACGGGCGGCAGGCCCGGTCTTCATTCGCACGGTGGACCGCACGCTGCTCATCGCGGGGATCATCGTGACGATCCTCGTCGCGGTCGGCAGCATCTATCTGGCGCGCAGCATCGCCCGCCCGCTGCACGATCTGCAAGTGGCGGCGGCGCGGATGGGCAGCGGCGACCTCAGCGCCCGCGTGACGGTGGACCCCGAGGAAATGCCCGCCGAGATCGAGCAACTGGCGACGACCTTCAACGACATGGCCGCGAAGCTGGAGCACGATGTCGATGAACTGCGCCGTCAGGAACGGTTGCAGCGCGAATTGGTCGCTAATGTCGCGCACGAGCTGGCGACGCCCCTCACCGCCATTCGCGGCTACTCTGAGGCGCTCGCCGAAGATGACGCCCTGCCCCGTGAGCAACGCACCGATTTCAGCCGCATCATCAACCGCGAGACGGTGCGCCTGATGCGCCTGGTCGACCAACTGCGTCAGGTGGCCCGCCTGGAAGCGGGCACCGAAAAGATGGATCTGCACCCCACCCCCCTGCGCATGCTGGCCGAGGACACGCTGGACGTGCTGGCGGGCGAGAGCGAGCAACTCGGCGTCGCCATCCACAACGAGATCTCCGCCGACCTGCCACCCGTCAGCGTCGACACCGACCGCCTGACCCAGGTGCTGCTGAATCTGGTAGACAACGCCGTGCGCCACACCCCCGCCGGGGGCCAGGTGACGGTCGCCGCCCACCCCGATGGCGTGATGGTGTGGGTGACGGTCGCCGACACCGGGCCGGGCATCGCCGCCGAGGATCTGCCCCGCGTCTTTGACCGCTTCTATCGCGCCGATGCCGCGCGCAACCGCGCGACGGGCGGCACCGGCCTGGGCCTGGCCATCGTCAAGGGCATCGTCGAGGCGCATGGCGGCCAGGTGCGCGCCGAAAATAACCCCGATGGGGGTGCCCGCATGTCCTTCAGCTTGCATCTGGCCGCCGCGCCTGTGGCGACGCTCGTGGGGTAGGTAGACAGGCGCGCTGTCTAGCCACGCATGTGGCCTGAGCGGTTGTCGCGTCGTTTGATCAAGCGGCGGGCCGGAACGTCGGACGCTGGCGCTGCCACGTGGCACGCCTCTTCCTCCTATCGAGGGGCATAACGCCCACCCAACTAGAGAAAGGCTTCTCGATGAAACGCGCCCTACTGATTCTCTCGCTGGCGACACTGGTTGTGCTGGCCGCGGCAATCATTGGTCAGGTACTCACTGCGGCCCTCGGCATCATATTCAATGACCAGGGGCAACCGACTGATCCCACCCCGCTAGCGTATATCGTCTCCTATATGGCGGGCATAGGCGGCATCATCGCGGTTCCAGTGACCCTGGCGACCTTCGTGCTCGGCCTCGTCGCTATGGGAACAGAGAAGCGTTATCGCTGGTTGATCGCACTCTGCGTCGCGGGGGCGCTCAGTTTCATCGGCTTTTTGGGCATGGCGTGGGTGCTCTTGAGTGGCAATAGCCCCATCGCGTTCGCGACACCATTCATCCTCGTTCCACTCGTCACGGTCGTTTTCAGTCTGCGCCGTGCGCTCATCGGTGCCGCCGCCCCCGTGCTGCGCTAGCCACCCAGCGTCACAGCCGCATGATCGGCAGCACCCACCGCGCGATCATGATGATGAAAGCCGCGCTTCCCGCGATGACGAAGACGTGAAAGACCTCGTGGAAGCCAAAGACGCGGGGAAACGGATCGGGCCAGCGCCGCGCGTAGATCACCGCGCCAATGGTGTAGAGCACGCCCCCGCCCAGCAGCAGCAGGATCGCCACCCCCGGCAGCCGCGCCAAGAAGAGCGGCAGCGCCAGCACCGCCAGCCACCCCATCGCCACATACAGCACGGGCGAGATCCAGCGCGGCAGCCGCGTCGTGAAGATCGCCAGCACCAACCCCAAAATCGCTAACAACCATATCCCGCTCAGCAGCGCGATGCGTCCCCACCCCGACAGCACATTGAAGCACAGCGGCGTGTACGTGCCCGCGATCAAGAGAAAGATGTTGGCATGGTCGAGCGACCGCAACACCTGCCGCACGCGCGGCGACCAGTTGCCGATATGGTACAGCGCGCTGACGGTGTACAGCTCCATCATCGAGAGGCCAAAGATGAGCAACGAGAGCATTTTCGGGATATCCGCACGGCTGAGCCAGCAAAAGACGATGGTGATGGTGAGCGCCGCGACCGCCGCGCCAGCATGCAGCCAGCCGCGCATCAGCGGTTTGGGTTGCGCCGCAAGAGCATGAGACAAATAGAGGCCCCCTGTTGCTGTTTCTCAGAGCATACCTGCCCAGCGGGCGAATTGCAACGTAGCTAGGGACGAGGGAGCGAGAAAACTAATCAATGGGTCCGGTTCCCCTAAAGCCTATTTCATGGATAATGCAGGGGCACGCTGCGACAACCAGCACATGAACCCATACCGGGGATCATCTGTTGGTTGTCGCAGGCGCAGATAGGGGCGCTTGCCAGGCTCTGTCGCGCTCATCATGGTCTAGCTTACGCTGATGCTCACTCGGCGGTGATGCCCGCAAAGAGGTCCGTTTCGGGGCGGGTCGTGGGCACGCGTGAACGTGCCAGCACATAGTACTCGGTGCCGTAGGCTTGCTGCACGAAGTCCTCAGGATACGCACCCATGAAGCGGTTGCTGCTGACGGCCTGGGTGCGGTGGACCAGCAGGGAGGCGAGCTTTTGCGGCAGCGCGGCACGGATGTCGATGAAGGTCGTGATGGCATCCTCGGGCAAGCCCCACGGCGGGCGCTGCGGATTCTCGGGGTCGATCGGCTCGCCGCGCAGGATGGCCTCGCTCTGCTTGGCGGCTTGCCCGCCCCAGGCCATCTCGATGCCGCGCTCCTCGGCGAGGGCGGCCATGGCGACCATGTGGTCGCGCGAATTCGTCGTCTCGTAGAGCTTCAGCGGTTGCCAGGGGGGCGTCTCAGCGCTCTGCTGCGGGTAGACCGTGGTGTTGGCGGCGGCGTCGAAGGCCAGCGCCGTGATGCGATAGGCCATGATATGGTCGGGGTGGCCATAGCCACCATACGCGTTGTACGACACCAGCACATGAGGCCGCTCGCGCCGCACGATCTCGACCAACCGCGCCACGGATTCAGTGATGGGGACGTTGGTGAAGGCGCGCGGATTCGCATTGGCCTCGGTGCCCGCCATGCCAGAGTCACGGTAGCCCAGCGAATAGAACGTGCTGATGCCGAGGACGGCCACGGCCTCGGCCAGCTCGCGTTCGCGCACCACAGCCAGCCGCTCTTGGCCCTCCTCAACAGAGGGGGCACTGTCGGCGATCTCGGCCTTCAGTTCGGGAACGACGATCTCGCCTTCCTCGCCACGGGTGCAGGTGACGAGGGTGGTGTGCATGCCGCGCGCGTGATAGAGCGCCAGCGTGCCGCCGGTCGCGACCGCTTCATCATCTGGGTGGGCGTGCACCATCAGCACGCGCAGGGGGGTATCTGCCATTACGTCCATCTCTTCTCGTTGTGGTGAGTGTCCCTACCAGTGATGCCACATCGGGGGGATAGACCGCAAGGGCGGCGACTCAGCGCAGACGCGTCAACAACACCACGCGCCAGAGGAACATCTTTTCATTGATCGGCTTGACGACGTAATCATCCGCGCCGGACTGGAAGCCCGCCACCTTATCGCGCACCCCAGAGCGGTGCGTGACGCAGCAGATCTTCAGCGGACGCAGCGCGGGCGTCTCGCGGATGAATTTGATGAGCGTTTTGCCGTCGCCATCGGGCATATCGAGCTCCAGCAAGAGGACGCCGGGGCGATGTTGCACGATCATCTGGCTTGCCTCGGCCAGGGTGCTGGCGGTGATCACACGGAAGCGCGGACGCAGACACTCGATAACGCGTTGCCGCTGTGCTGGGTCAGGGTCCGCGACCAATACGGTCACGCTGCCCGGTGCTGCCTCGGTCATGGGGCTAGGGCCTCCCTACTCACTGGTCTTGATGGATGAGACAGAAAGATGCAGCGCAGAAGGACAATGTACCCGCGTATTATATGGTATCGACGGGCGTTGTCAACAGCTTCTCTACAGTGACTAGCCCTTTTGCTTGCTGGACCAGCCATCCTTCCTATGCCCCAACCGTTGTCAGCATGCATCAGGGCGACGAGCGGCACCCGACCGCCCGCAAGCGACACGTGTATCGCGCGTCGCGCACCGTCAGCCCGCATGCTGGCGCGGCGCAGGGCCCCTAGAGTGAGGATACACCCATCTGCAAAAATCCCGTTAGCCCACCACTGGCAGCGCCAGGGAAAACGGCCTCAACGCAGGCGCGCCATGCGGTCGACGGCATCACGGGGTGGTCAGCGGGCGGGCGGCAAAGCGGCAATAGGCGATACCCTTACCCTTACCATGCACCGACAGCCGCAGCGGATCATGCGACCTGCTGCGGAGCATCGCGTTTCCCAAAAGTGTGAAATAATACCATGCTCTTGCTAGCGCCGACGTTTGGGTCATACGCAATGCGATATTGGTGGCGAATTCGATAGGGAGGTGAAATCGGGTAAGATATGGGGAATACGAGCATATTAGGAGGCAAATAATGTCC
>JBBQSR010000175.1:0-7560 GCA_038234855.1 Ktedonobacterales bacterium
CGGGGTGATGCAAAATCTCGGTGTTGGTGCCGATCAGGCGGACCTTGCCGCTTTCCATCACGACGCCATGGGTGGCCGCGCCGAGGCCCGTCTTCACGTTTTGCTCGACCAGCAAGATGGTGCGGCCTGATTGCTGCATCACGCGCACGGTGTCAAAGACGGCCTTGAGGGTGCGGGGGTCCAGACCCATCGACGGCTCATCTAGCAGGATCAGTTTGGGGTTCAGCATCAGGCAGCGGGCGAATTCGACCAGCCGCTGCTGACCGCCCGAGAGGTTGCCCGCCTTTTCATTGGCGCGCTCGCGCACGACGGGAAAGAGCGCCTCGACCTCGGCCAACGCATGGTCGATGCGGGCGCGGTCATTCAGCAGGTACGCGCCCAGTCGCACGTTCTCGCGCACCGTCATCTCGTTGAAGAGGCTGTGGTTCTGGGGCACCTGCACGATGCCCGCCTCAAGCACCTGACGCGGCGATAGCCCCTGGATCGGCTTGCCCTCGTACATGATGGTACCCAGGCGCGGACGCAAGAGGCCGCTGACCGATTTCAGCACGGTCGACTTGCCCGCGCCATTGGGGCCAACGATGCAGGTGATGGACCCGGCCTCGACCGTCATATCGACGCCCTTGAGCACGTCGCTGCCGTCGTAGCCCGCGACAACGCCGGAAAGCTGTAGCATAGTGGTCATCGTGTTTCAGTCTCCCAGATAGGCTTCGAGCACGGCGGGGTTGCGCCGCACCTCGGCGGGCGGCCCCTCGGCGATCTTGGTGCCGCGATGCATCACCGTCACGCGGTCACACAGGGTCATGACGAACTCCATATTGTGCTCGACCACCAGGAAGGTGATGCCCAGTTCGTTCAGCCCCCGGATGCGCGACGCTAGCAGATTGATCATCGTCGGGTTGACGCCGCCTGCTGGTTCGTCCAGCAGGATCACCTGCGGATCGGCGATGAGGATGAAGGCGAACTCCAGCAGCTTCTTTTGCCCGTAGGACAGGTTGCCCGCCGGGGTATCCTTCAGCCGCGTGATGCCGACGTAGTCGAGCAGCTCGATGGCGCGCTTTTGCTCGTGCGACTGGCTCCAGCGGGCCAGCAGACCGCTCAGACCGCTGCGCTGGGCGGCGACGTGCATGTTCTCGATGACCGTCAGGCGCGGAAAGATGCGCGTCAACTGAAAGGTGCGCCCGATGCCGAGCGCGAAGACCTGGTCGGGCGAGGCATTGGTGATGGGCTTGCCATTGAAGATGATCTCGCCCGCATCGACCTTTTCATAGCCGGTGACGACGTTGAAAAGCGTCGTCTTGCCCGAGCCGTTGGGGCCGATCAAGCCATTGATCTTGCCTTTTTCCAGCGACACCGAGCAATCCGAGAGGGCCTGAATGCCGCCGAATGCCTTCGATGCGCCCTTGACCTCTAACAGATTCACGCCTTTGCCTCCTCGCGCGACGCGGTCACGCCCATGGCTGGGCTGCCGGGGCCGGTGCCATTCGCCGAGGGCAGCGGTTGGTCATTCGACCGCGACGCCTGGTAGCGCGCCCATTGCCCCTTGATCGATGGCACGATGCCCTGCGGCAAGAACAAGATGACCACCAGGAAGAGGCTCCCATAAACCAGCAGGTGCAGCCCCGGCCCGAACGAAAACTGGAGCGCCGTGTACTGGTCGGCGGATTCGATCACCAGCGCGCCCAGGATGGGGCCACTGAGCGACCCGATGCCACCCATGAAGACCATCAGCTCCACCGCCACGTCAAAGAGCGAGTCGAAGGTGAAGGTCGGCTGCACGTTGCCGATGAAGTAATTCAGCACCGCGCCCGCCATCCCCACGAAGAAGGCGGAGATGACGAAGGCGATCAGTTTCGATGCGCCCGTCTTGACGCCCAGGCCCTGCGCGCGGTCCTCATCATCGCGGATGGCCAGCAACCCCAGCCCAAACTTGGAATTGCGGATGAACCACGAGGTCGCCAAAGCCACCAACGTCAAGATCAGCGCGGCGTAGTAGAACGGCAGATTATAGAAATCTGGCCCCCACTGCAAGATCAACGGGAAGTCGATGCCCGACGAGCCATTGGTGAGGCCGCGCAGGTTGTACGACAGCAACTGCAAGATGAAGAAGCTCGCCACCGTGATGACCACGAAGGTGTGTCGCCGCGTCCGCAGCGCGACCGCGCCCAGCGGCACCGCGAAGGCCGCCGCGATCAGCCCGCACACCGGCACCAGATAAAAGGGCGTGTAGCCCCCCTGAATGTGCCAGCGTTGGCACATGATCGCCAGCGCATAGCCGCCGACGCCAAAGTACGCCGCGTGCCCCAGGGCGATGTAGCCGGTGTAGCCCGAAAAGATGTTCCAGCCGCTCGCCGCAGCCGCGAAGAGCAGCGCGAAGATGGCGATGGTGGTATAGGTCGGGTCGTTGATGACGAACGGGAAAGCGATCGCCCCCGCCAGCAGCACCAACAAGCCCGCCGGATTCAGCAGTTTGGTCATTGTTTACGCCCCTCCACCTTGCCCAGCAACCCTTGAGGGCGCAGAACGAGGACGATGATCATCAGCGCGAAGGCTACGACGACGGACCACGTCGGCGACCATATCACTGCCGTCACGTCTTGGATGACCAAGATCGAAACCGAGGCGATGAGGGCGCCGCTCAGCGATCCCATACCCCCCAGGACGATGATCACCAACAGACGCGAGATCAGGTCTAGCCCGCTATTGGGGTCAAAGGCGGTGGTCGCGCCATAGGCCATGCCGCCCGCCGCCGCCAAAGCGACACCGATGCCAAAGGTCAGCGCCGCGATGCGGTTGACATTGATGCCGATCAGTTCCGCCGCGGTGCGATTTTGGATGGACGCGCGCAGACTTTGCCCGAAGCGCGTGCGGTAGACCAGCAGATACAGCGCGGCCAGCAAGATGGCGCTCAGCGCGAAGACGTAGAGGTAGATGTACGACAGGTAAAAGTCGCCGACCCGCAGCGCATCAGTGACGTAGGGCGCTTGCAATTTGCGCGTGTCGGTGGTGAAAACGATCGTCAGCAAGCCCTGGATGACGAGCATGATGCCGAATGTCACCAAGATGGACAGCATAGTGCGATCTTGCTTGAGCGGGCGGATGAACACGGCATGGATCAACACGCCCACCCCGAACATCACGGGCATGGTGATGAGCAATCCCAAAAAGAGATCGAGCTGCAGGTGTTGCTGTAGCCAGAAACTCAGGTACGCCCCTAAGATGACCATCCCGCCCTGGGCGATGTTGATGATGTCCAACACGCCAAAGATGAGGGTCAACCCAGAAGCCATCAGGGCATACACCCCGCCCGTCAAGATGCCGAAGACGACGGCCTCAATGATTAGGTTCATAATATGATCTCTCCCTGGGATCAAATGCGGCTGCGCTGTCGCTGCCCCAAGCATCGCCGTGGGGGCGCTGGTCGTGTCGGCCCCGAAAAGCGGGCCTTTCGGGGTCCGACACGATCGATGTGGCTGGCCGAGTTATGGCCAGTTCGGGCGGGGGAACTCGGGCGTCTTGAAGTTGGGATCACTCGACGCGGGATACACCGGAACGAGGGTGCCACCCTGCCATTGGAACAGGAATGCCTGAATGGCGGTGTTTTGCCCCGAGTTATCGAACTTCACCGGACCCTGTACGCTGGAAAAGGTCGAGCTGTGAAGCTTTTGAATGAGCTTGGCCTGGTCTATCGTGCCATTCTCGGTGATGGCCTGTTGCACGACCTGCCCAACCGAATAGCCCTCTGGGACGTCGGAGCTGATCGAGTTGATGTCACCGCCATACTTGGCGATGTAAGCTTTCACCATATCTTGGTTGCCAGCGGTCGTCTGCTGCGGATACCAGCCGTTGGGCACCATGATGCCCTCCGCCGAGGTCGCGCCACCGATGGCCTTCAGGAAAGCATCACCCTGGTCTGGTCCCGCTGTCGCGACGATGGACTTGGGGTTGTAATGCTGCGTCTTGAAGGCGAGGGCGAAAGCGGTGAAGTCTTGCAGCAGGGTACCGAGCACCACGATGTCGGCCTTAGCGCCGAGCAGCTTTTGTGCGATGGGGGTGAAATCGGTCGTCTCAGCAGGGTACACCTGATTCGTGACGGTCTTGATGCCACCCGCTTCCAGCAGTTGCCGGGCCAGGTCGATCTGCGGCTGGGTAAAGGGGTCGTCCTGCGTGGCATATGCGGCGGTGGCCGGGCGCTGCGACGCGGGCAGCGACAGGATGTACTGCGTATAGCTGATCAGGTTATTCGCGACCGGCAGCGACACATCGAAGATGTTGTCGAGGCCCTGGGTAAAGACCGAGGGACCACCACCCGCGCCCTCGACCAGGGCGAAGCCATAGCGTTTGGCGATGGCCGCCGCTGGCTTCGTCAGCTTGGTCGAGAAGGGGCCAAAGAGCAGATCGCACTTGTCGACGTTGATGAGCTTCGTATAGTTCGTCACGACCTGGGTGTCGCTGCTGGCGTCATCGACGACATCCAGCGTCACCTGGCGACCGAGGAGGCCACCGCTGGCATTGATTTGGTCGCGCCACAGCTCGTAACCTTGCCTAAAGGCCAAACCATCCGCCGAGAAGTCACCCGAGAGCGACAGCGAGATGCCGATCTTGATGGGGCCGCTGCTGGCACCCTTACTGGTCGATCCGCATGCCGCCAACGTCGTCAGCGCCAGGCTGAGCAGGGTCAGCACACCGAAAATGGAACGCCAAGGTTTTGCTCGTCCAAACACGTTGATTTCCCCTTTTGTGCCGCTGACACCAGAGTCAGCGCGCAATGTGTTTGTGCCATCGTACTATGGCGAGTGATCAGCTTTGATCGCGCGGCACAGAGCCACCAAGCCCGTGCCAAATGGGGTGGGTTCATGCGTGGTTGTGACCTACGGCGCTCGACCAGCAGTGTCGCGCGTGTGCGGTCTGGCCATCCTCCTTACAAGATCAACGACAATGTGCCAGCGGAATGGATGAGGCACGCCCATGCCATCACCGTGCGACATGGGCAGGGGGGCGCGTCATGCGCGGTGGTTCATGGTCAGCAGCTTCATTTCGCTGAGTTCCTCGATGGCATAGCGCACACCCTCGCGGCCAAAGCCAGACTGCTTGACGCCACCATAAGGCATGTGATCGATGCGGAAAGTCGAGACATCGTTGACCATCAGGCCGCCGACCTCGATCTCGTCATAGGCTTCTTGCACGATCCGCAGATCATTGGTGAAGAGGCCCGCTTGCAAGCCGAAATCGCCATCATCCACCGCGCGAATGGCCGCGTGGATGTCGCTGTAGGGCGTGACGCTGACGAGCGGCGCAAAGACCTCGTGGTTGGCGACCTGCATCTCAGGTCGCACACCGACCAGCACCGTCGGCTGCCAAAGGGTACCAGTGTTGTCGCCGCCCGTCAATGCCTCGGCACCCGCCGCGCGCGCCTCGGCGACCCAGCCCGCCACACGGTCGGCCTCGCCGCAATTGATGACCGGGCCGACATCCGTCGCTTCATCCAGCGGATCGCCTACCTTGAGCATGCGTACCCGCGCGACGAAATCTGTCATGAAGGCGTCATAGACGGATTCGTGGACGAAGACGCGCTGCACCGAGATGCACGACTGCCCCGCATAGGAGAAGCCGCCCCAGGTGATGCGCTCCGCCGCGTAGGCGAGGTCGGCGTCGTGGTGGACGATGACGCCCGCGTTGCCGCCGAGTTCCAGTGTCACGCGCTTGCGTCCGGCGCGGCCCTTCAACGCCCAGCCAACCAATGGGCTGCCGGTGAAGGTGAGGGCGCGGATGCGGTCGTCTTCCACCAGCGGGGTGGCGTCGGCGGTGCTGCTGGGCACGACCGAGAAGCCCTCGGCGGGCCATCCGGCATCCAGCACGATCTCGCCGAGCAGCAGCGCGCTGATGGGCGTCTGCGAGGCGGGGCGGATGATGATGGGGTCGCCCGCCGCCAGCGCGGGCGCGACCTTATGCGCCACCAGATTCAGCGGAAAGTTGAAGGGGGTGATGCCCGCGACGACACCCAGCGGCACGCGGGTGATCTGCGCGGTGCGGCCCTCGGTGCCCGGCAACCAGTCGAGCGGGACGACCTCGCCATAGTTGCGCTTGCTTTCCTCCGCCGCGACCTTAAAGACGAATGCTGCACGCTCGGCCTCGATGCGGGCCGTTCGGATGGGCTTGCCCGCCTCTTGCGCGATGACGCGGGACAGTTCGTCGCGCCGCGCGAGGATGGCCGTGCTGATGCGTTCCAGCACCTCGGCGCGCTGCCACGATGCCATCCGTCTCGTCACCTGGAAGGCGCGCACGGCAGCCGCGATGGCCGCCTCGATCTCCGCTGGCCCCGCACGGTGGATGACCGCGAAGGGGGCATCATCGTAGGGGCTGCGGATGGTGACTTGCTGCCCCGTTTTGACCCACTGCCCCCCGACCAGCGCGCCATATTCCGGCAGATCGGGCGCGGCGGGCGGGGTATTCGGCGCAGTGCGTGCGCGCGTTTCACTCGTCATGATGATTGCTCCTTGCCCCTTACAGGCCCGATGGGTCGGCGATGAGATCGGCGACGGTCGCCAGGAACTGCGCGCCACGTGCGCCGTCGATGACGCGGTGATCGCACGAAAGACTCAGCGAGATCATGGGGCGTACCGCTGGCTGCCCGTCGATGGGCACCACGCGATCCGCCATCGCCCCAACCGCCAAGATGGCCGCCTGTGGCGCGTTGATGATGGCATTGAAGGCATCGACGCCAAACATCCCCAAGTTGCTGATGGTGAAGGTGCCGCCTTGCAGGTCCGTTGGGCGCAGCTTGCCAGCCTGTGCGCGTTCCACGATATCTTTGCGTTGCCGCGCGATACCATTCAAACTTAAATCATCGGCATTCGTAATGACGGGCACGAGCAAGCCGTCCTCGACGGCGACGGCGATGCCGACATTCACCGCGTCGTTGGGGGCGATGGTGCCGTTGACCCACGAGGCATTGATGCGTGGGTGCTGGCGCAGCGCCGTCGCCACGACCTTCACCAGCAGATCGGTGTAGGTCAGCTTCTCGGTGGCGCGTTTCTGCGCCGCTGCGTGCCATTGCTTGAAAGCGGTGGCCTCCACCTCGCGCAGCAAGAAGAAGTGCGGGATGGTCGTCCAGCTTTGCGTCGTGCGCTCGGCCATGATGCGCCACGCCGTGCTTATGCCCGCACTTGCTGGTGCAGGGGCGACCGAGGCCGTTGCGGGCGCGGGCGGCGCGGCCTGAATGAGTGACAGCGCGGCGGTCGGCGTCGGGGCTGCCGCTGCGGCGAGCACATCCGCCGCGACGATGACGCCATTCGGTCCGGTACCGCGAATGCTGGCGACATCCACGCCCCGCTCAGCGGCGATGCGCTTCGCCTTAGGTGAGGCCAGCCGCGTATGGCCGTTGTGGGTCGGCGCGGCAGCCGGGGCGATGGTCGCGCTGGCGTGGCCGTTCGCGTGGCTCTCCGTCGCGGCGACGCCCGCCGTCACGAGGGTGGGCGCGGGGGCTTTCTCCGCCGCTGGCGCTTCCCCGGCGGCGAGGATCACCGCGATGATCTGGCCAACGGGCACATCCTCGCCGAC
>JBBQSR010000176.1:0-7548 GCA_038234855.1 Ktedonobacterales bacterium
AAGGGCGAGGCCAGCCCCGCCGCAACGTGCCAGGCGATGCCCCAGCCCTTGCCCTTCAGTTGGCGCAGGGTCAGGCCCGCCGCGACCAGCACGAAGGCCAGGGCGATGCTGGCATGGTGGTCGGGCGCGCCGAGCGTCGCCCACAGCCCAAGCCCCGCCGGAAACAACGCGACCCACGGCTGACCCTCCAGCAGTGCTGCGACGGTAGCGAGGGCCGCCAAGGCTAGCAGCAACCACAGCGCGAGCGTCGCCCCCTGCGAGAAGATGCCACCGCTGTACGCCTCCAGGCGGATGACGCACACCAGTGTCGCCCACAGCGCCACCACATACGGCGCGGCGGCCCAGGCGCGCCCCATCAGCCACCGGATGGCGAGGGCCGCCAGCGCCGGAACGAGCGCCAGGCCAAAGAGCGTCGCTGCATCGTGGCTGGTCGTCCCCAGCGGCATGATCGCCAGCACCCCAAAGAAGCCCGCCGCCAACCCGCCTAGCGCGGGCGCGCCTTCGCGTCGCCCCGCCACCAGCGCGGCGGCGGCGAAAAGCGTCAGCATCAGCGTTGCGTGGCCTTGATACGGATTCGAAGTGATGAAGACGAGCAACGTCACATACAGCGCGTTGCCCAGGCTGACGAGGTAGAGCGGCCCCGCGTAGCCCTTGGCGCGTCCGACCCAGCCCAGGCCCAACGCCACGCCCCACAGCGCCAGCGCGAAAACGGCCTCGCTCACCGCGAAGACCAGCAGCGCCGCCAAAATGTCGGGGTGCGGCCCCGCGCTCTGCACCAGGAAGCCCAAAACGGCGCTATGGTAAGCGACCGAGGCGAAGAAGCCCGCCAGCAACGTCCACCAGGGCTGATCCTCCGTCATGCCGATGCCCAGGCTGACCGCGCCCGCCGCCAGCAGCGTCAGCACCAATGGCCAGTTTGGGTTGTTCCCCAGCAGGACCGTGATCGCGCCACTGGTGGCCAGCACCAGCGCCAACCCCTCCAGCCCGAAGCGCAGCCCCGTCCGTGCCCGGCTCACCCGCGCGGCAACGACCGCACCCGCGAATTCCGCCAGCCCCAGCAGGGCCAGCAGATACGCCGAGCCGACGGTACTGATGCCGCCCCACGTCGCCAGCGCGATGACCGCCTGTGCCGCCGTCGCCGCGACCGACCAATCCAGAAAGTCGATGCCTTGTGGCGACGGGGTAGCGCCGCCCGCCGCCCCCGTCTGCCGCTGCTGAATGCCCCACAGAAGCGCCAACGGCACCAGGCCTAGCGACGCCAACGCCACCGCTGAGGGAGCGAAGGTGAGCGTGGTGCCGTAGCCATAATGCGAAAGGAAGAGGTATTCGGTGAGGAGGGTCGCCAGCGCCGAGGTCAAGATGCCCGTGATGCGCGCTGGCTCAGCCAATTCGCGGGGGGCGCGCAGTCGCGCTGGTGCGTGCAGCGCCAACGCCGCCACCACCAGCGCGAGGGCCGACCATTCGCTTGGCGCGCGCAGCCAGGGGACGAGGGCTTGCAGCGTCACCGCTAGCCCCACCCAGCCCAGGTAGGCATACGTCGTGAAGTGCGTGCGCCACGCCAGCACCAGATACACCACCGTGGCGTAGCCCGCGCCCAGGCAGACCATCCCCGCCAGCGACAGTCCCAGCCCCCGCAGCGCGAAGAAGTAGTAGGCCAGCACCACCAGCGGCGTCATCAGCGCGAAGACGCCCAGATACGCCTCACCGACCGTGCGCAATCGGTCACGCACGCGAAAGGTCACGCCCAATACGCCAAACAGCGCATAGGCCGCCGTGATCACCACTAGCTTGAAGTTGTCGCCCAGCCCCGGCAGCCCACCGACCTCGAAGCTGAGCGTCGCCATCAGCAGCAAAAACCCGCCCAAATACGCCAAAATGGCACTAGCCTGATCCGCGATGAAGGCGCTCCACGAGAAGGCGGGGCCTGGCAAGGGTGGCGGCACCACCGGCGGCGCAGGGGGCCGGGGCGGCGCGGCACCGGCTCCCCCCCCCAGCCACGCGGGGGCCTCACCCGTCGGGACGTTCGCCCCAGGGGCGGCGGCGACCGGCTGGCGCGCCGCTGGTGCCGTCGCCACGGGCGCGCTCGCCGCAGTTGGGGGCACGCGCAGCGCCAGATATCGCTGGCGATAGTCGTCGCGCAGTTCGGTGATGGTCTGCGCGCCATGCCCCTCAGCGATGCGCCGCTCCAGATCCTGTATCGCGTTGTAGAGATCGCGTAATTCACGGACCAGCGCGGGAGCCAACGGCTCGCCACAATTGGGACAATAGGTCGTTCCCACCGGAGATGGCTGCCCGCACCGCGAACAGATGAGCGTCGTTGCTGACATCGACTACGTCTCCTTCTCGTGCTTGTGCGCCTCACTGCTGACATTGCGTGTTAGACGTTGGGTATCGATGCTTGGTCACTCACGAGGGAATAGCGATTGTGAAGTTACGGCTCAGCCACTACGCGCGGCACGGCGATTGACACGAAGCACGCTCCTCTGCTAGGCTAATGATGATTCATACTCGACCACATCCTATTCACAAAGGATATTGGAAGCATCCCATGTTTTTTAATCTCTTGAACTTACTCATGTTGCTGACGCGCGACACGACGCGTTTTCCCCCGCGCAAATCCGTGGCGGAACGGCCCTGGCTGGCGGTGGGGCTACAGGTGCTCTTCATGGTGACGCTCATCGCCACTGCGGCAATCGCCGCCCGCCTTGCTTGGGACATCCAAGATTGGTCAGCGTTCTGGATTGCAATGTTCGCTGCCCTCTTTCTTTTGGCGATCTTTATTTGGTTGCCTTTTAGCGTTGGCGTCGTGACACCAAGGTCGCTGTGGGCCGCCCGTCAGTTGCGGTCAGTGCTCGCCAGGGTGAATGATCGGTTAGCACCTCCCCTGGTCTTACAGCCCCAGTCGGTGCCCACTGGTGAGCTACCCGCTGAACCCCAGGTGCTTGGTCGCCTGGGGGTGCCGATGGTGACGCGGTCACGAAACACTCGCGGCAGTGCGATACTTGCTATTCTTTTCATCGCATTGTTTGTGGTGCCAGGGCTTGCTGGCCCCTTCATTTATGGACATACGCTCATCGCTCTCGCTCTTGGCCTGTTTTGGTTTGTGATACTGATGGCACTCCCCATTGGGGCAGCCATCATCGGTGCGAGGCGCAATCGCGTCAGTGTGACGGTAGATAGTACAGGCGTCACATGGGGCCGTCCCACCGAACCTCCCCAGCGGCTGAATTGGGGTGAGATGCGTTCATTGGTGCGGCTCCCCCAATCAACCAGCACCTCGAACACGTCCACCGCGACAATCGCTTCCACCTATGTCGCCACGGGTGATGCCGTATCGCTCGTGTGGACGGTGACACCATTGGAAAAGGCGGAATCCTTCGACGCGTCGGAGCGGTTGCTGCGCATTCTGGTGACACAGACGGGGCTCCCCCTACGCGATGCCAGCGCCCTGGGCAGCGAGCTTGGGGCAGCAGGCACGAACATCGGGCGCGTGGTGATGAGCCGCCTCGCGGGCTTCACCACGAATGGTGAGCCAGAGCCACCCAAACGTCGCGTCACGCCGCGCCAGGTCATCATGGGCACCCTCACGACGCTCGTCATCGTGGGCGTCCTCGCGGTGGGTGGTTGGCTGCAATGGTACCAGGCCCAATATCAGGCGACGCTCCCCCAGCGCGCCGCGCAAACCACTCCGCTCTACCTCGACGCACTGGTCGCGCCGGATGGTCATTGGCCGCTGCTCACACCGAACGCCAATGATGGCATCGGCACCGTCTACATCGGCGGACACTATCAACTGAATGGCACCATACCGGGCAAAGATGAACGTATCACGAGCGATGCGACCTTTGGCGACGGCGTCTACACTGTGGCAACGACGCAATCTGGCATTTTCCCAGTGGGCCAGGGTGATGGCATCGGCATGATCTTCCATGCGAACACGGATCGGAGCGAGTTCCTGCTCATGCAAGTCTCGTATAATGGCTATTGGAGCTTCTATCACTACAAATTCATCAGCCAGCACAACCCCCGAAACTGGGCGTATCTGGACGGCGGGTTCAGCGACGCGGTCATGCAAGACTCAGGCGCGCACAACACCCTGATGGTCTTCACCACAAACAAGCGTTACGACCTTTACGTCAACAGTCATCTGGTAGATCGCTACAAAGAAAATTCCTACGACGGGCCGTTGCCGACAAGTGGCCACATCGGGCTGTATCTGAACGAACAGACCCTTATCGGCGATTTCAACGATTTCGCGGTGTACGCCGTGCCGCCGCAGGATATCGTGTCGGCGCTTGGGTCGCCGCCATCGCCCTTCGCCCCCTAACCCAGAAAGGTTGCCCCCATGCTGACCGTCGAAGAGGCCCAGGCGCGCATCCTAGCAGAGGTCGCCCCCCTGGCGAGCGAGCAGGTCGCCCTAGACGAGGCGCTGGGCCGCGTGCTGGCGGCGGACCTCGTCGCGCCGCTCGATCTGCCGCCCTTCACCAATAGCTCGATGGATGGCTACGCGGTGCGGGCGGGCGACATCCAGGGGGCGAGCGCGGCGGCCCCCGTGGCGCTGCGGTTGGTCGGCCAGGTGCCCGCCGGGGGCGTCTTCGCGGGCACACTGGCGGCGGGCGAGGCGATCCGCATCTTCACGGGCGCGCCGCTACCAGCGGGGGCCGACGCTGTGGTGCAGCAAGAGCTGACCGCGCCCGGCGACGCTGCGGAGATAGTACAGATGCACGCGGCGCTGCCCATCGGCGCGAACGTGCGCGCGGCGGGCAGCGACATCCGCGCGGGGACGGTGGTAGTGCCGCGCGGCACCGACCTGGGCGCGCCCGAGATCGCCGTGGCCGCCGCCATCGGCCTGGGCACGGTCGCGGTGACACGCCGCCCGCGCGTCGCCATCGTCTCGACCGGCGATGAATTGGTCGCGCCGGGCGCGCCGCTGGGGCCAGGGCAGATCTACAACAGCAACGCGCCGATGCTGGCCGCCGCCGCGCGCGCGGCGGGGGGCGAGCCGGTCATCTTGCCCGTCGCGCGCGACACGGCGGGGGAGATTCGCGCGCGTTTCGCCGAAGCGGGAGAGGCCGATCTCATCCTCACCTCGGGCGGCGTCTCGGTGGGCGACTTTGACCTGGTGCGCGACGTGCTGGCATCGCTGGGGCAGATCGATTTCTGGCGAGTGAATGTGCGGCCTGGCAAACCGCTGGCCTTCGGTCGGCTGGGGACCGTACCGCTGATCGGGCTGCCGGGCAACCCCGTTTCCGCCGCCGTCACCTTCGAGCTATTCGCTCGCCCGTTGCTGAGGCGGATACTCGGCGGCACCGCGCTCTATCGCCCGCAGATCCCCGTGCGGCTGGCGGCGGAGGTCGCGCAGGGCGACCGTCGCCATTACGCGCGGGCACGGTTGCGCTTCACCGAGGACGGGACGCTGGCCGAACTGACCGGCGATCAGGGGTCGCATCGGCTCGCCTCGCTGGTGGGGTCAGAGGCGCTGGTCATCATCCCCGAGGGCACGGGCAGCCTCGCGGCGGGGTCGGTTGCTATGGCACTCTTGCTGCATGTGTAAGAATTGCCACGCTCGTTTGGCCGCTTCGGCACCCTTCTTGCAATGTAGTGGACCATGCGCGCTGGCTTTCACTGGCCAACCACACATCACCTATGACACCACCATTCAGAAGGGAAACTCACCCATGTTTCGTCTCCTCGGCAGAATCTGCTACGGCCTTTCCGCCGTATCCATTGTGCTCTCGTTGGGCACCCAGTTCCGCATGACTCAGGGCAAATCGGCCAAGGCACAGGCGTTCTTCCAGCGCCGCCCGCCCACCAGCCCCCGCTCCGAGCGCCAGAGCATCTTCTTTGGCCTGTGGGCACCGACCCTCGCCATCTTTGGTAAGGTCCTCGAAGACATGGGCCGCGAGCAAGAGATGCGCCGCATGATCGACAGCCCTGCGACCAGCCAGAAGTCCAACAATGGCTATGACCGCAGCGAGCAGTTGACCACCGCCCGCTAGAACCTGACCCCTATTACCAACGGCGACAAGCATTCGTGTTTGTCGCCGTTTTGTGCATCCATCACCAGTAGTATCCGAGTGTCCTAAAGTCCCCTTAACAGTGTGTTTCTATTATTATGCAAGGATCTACCGCGCTGCCATGGCATCATGGATATTTTTTGTGTGAAGGGATGAGACGATGCGATTTTTCCGCCCCCTTGGCGTATTGTTGTGCCTGGCGTCGCTGACATTGGTGGGCTGCGACGGCACGACCAAGACCGCGCTGCCCACCTTCAAGCATGTGTTCATCATCATGATGGAAAACCAGAACGCCGACGCCATCTATGGCAACATGGCCGACGCGCCGTACATCAACGGCACGCTATTGCCGAAATATGGGGTGGCACGCAGCTATTATGGGGTGACGCACCCGAGCCTGCCCAACTATCTGGCGCTGCTGTCGGGCGACTCGCAGGGGATCTGGGACGACTGTGCGCCGGGTGCAGGCGTCACCTGCGCGCCGATGGCCTTTGGCGTGCATAGCGGCGACTTCCCCGGCATGCTGACCCCCGCGCAAGAGCAGCGTGCCACGACCACGCCTCACAGCTTCACCGGACCCACACTGGTCGACCAGTTGGAGGGCCACGGCCTGACCTGGCAAGCGTATATGGAGTCGATGCCCATCGCGGGTTTCGCCGGGGCGACCAACGCGCACAGCCTCTATGCCGCCAAGCATAATCCCTTCGCCTACTTCGGGGGTATCTATGACGCCCCAGCGCGGGCGGCGCATGTCGTCCCCTTCACGGCGGAGGGCTTCCGGGCGGATATCGCGGGCGCGGTCCCGTCCTTCGTGTGGATCTCACCCAACCAGTGCAATGATATGCACGGCCTGTCGCAAGCGAACGCGGAGGCGGAGAACGTACCCCTGTGCGCGAACCCAACGAGCGGCCTGAACCACGGGGCCATCCAGGCGGGCGATGCCTTCCTGGCGGGGATCGTGCCGCAGATCACGGCATCCGCCACCTGGGGCGAGGGCGCGGCGCTCGCTATCGTCTGGGACGAGAACGACTATTCGGGCACGAGCGGCTGCTGCCACAGCCCCACCGGCCAGGGCGGGGCGACGCTCGGCGGCGGTCGCGCGCCGCTCATCGTGCTATCGTCACACCAGTCGCAGCCCATCAACGACGGCACGACCGCCTACAACCATTACACCCTGCTCGCCACGCTGGAAAAGCTGCTCGGCCTGCCCTGCCTCGCCAACGCCTGTGGCTTCACCGACGCCGACCTGATGACGAATTTTTTCGCATAAAAGCGGATACCGCGCGGCGCGTCAGGCCACCACGCCACGCGCGACCAGCAGTTCCGCGTTCAGCAGCGAGGCCCCCGCCGCGCCACGGATGGTGTTGTGACCCAGCACGATGAACTTGTGCCCCAGGATGGCGCAGGGGCGCACGCGGCCCACCACCACGGCCATGCCAGCGCCCGCGTCGCGGTCGCGCAGCGGCTGGGGACGGTCGGCCTCGTCGCGCACCACGATGGCGGGTTGTGGCGCGGTGGGCAGGGCGCGCTC
>JBBQSR010000177.1:0-7533 GCA_038234855.1 Ktedonobacterales bacterium
CAGGTTTAGGCCACCTTTTTCGTCTACAATGGTATAGCCTGGTCCCCCAGTACCCGTTCCACTTGGATCACCTGTTTGTGCCATAAAACCAGGTATGACCCGATGGAACGTGACCCCATCATAATAATGCTCCCTAGCTAAAAAAATAAAATTGGAAACGGTGATCGGTGCCTCTTTTGCGTAAAGCTCAACTGTAAAATCGCCTTTTTCTGTATGAAAAACCGCCGAATAAGCTTTGTTGGGTTCCACAATCACACCGGGAGCTTGGTTGTATCTTTTAGCCATCGTTTTGTCTCCTTCTTTGCTGAGCAGAAACTTCTGCTCAATGAATACTACCCCATCATCGACGCAATTATCCAATATTTTCTTGTACAGCATTGATGAGTGTGCTAGAATGGCCAGGCTACTAGCTTACTTTTCTAGGGACAACATTTGAAGGAGCAGTCATATGGCCGATGAACAAACCTTGGAAGTTTTGAAACAAGGCTCAGAAAAATGGAATCAATGGCGCAAAGAAAATCCTGAGCGAGAAATTGATCTTACAGTTGCCCAACTACCAGAAATGTCGCTTGCCTTTTATGATCTCTCAAAAGCAAATCTTAGCGGTTTGAATCTAATGAATGGCTCATTATATAAAGCCAACCTAAAGGGCGCCCTGCTTCAAGAAGGCTATTTTAATAAAACAGAGCTTCGCGGCGTCGATCTTCGATACGCCATAATGAATGACGAAACCGACTTATCAGGAGTAAGAATTGACAACACTACAAAGCTAGGAGATGTCCGAGGGGGAGGAGTTGACGTAACTGTTGTTGATTGGGAATCGGTTACTAAAGTGGGCGAGGATGGAACGTTTCCTCCTGAATTGGCTATGAGAGCAAATCGGCAGCTAGCCAATCTGTTAAATCTACAGGGTCTAAATGAATATGCTGATCGCTTTTCTTACCGTGCGCAGGTTTGCCGAAGGCAATATCTTTGGAAGAAGCGGAAAATTGGTGCCACAAGTTGGTCCGTATTTTTAGATATTCTGGCTGGATATGGCTTTCGCCCACAAAGAATCTTTTTGGTCTACTTAGCTATTAATGCGCTTTTTGGTGCTTTGTACTATCTGATAAGTTCAGATGGAGGTGGAGGGCTAACACCACTCTCTGCATTTGTATTCAGTATCACTTCTTTCCACGGAAGAGGTTTTTTTCCATCAAGCATATCAATAAATGACCCAATTACTGACGTAGCAGCATTGCAAGCTTTCTGCGGCCTAATAATAGAAGCAAGCTTTGTAGCCACGTTTACTGATCGCTACTTTGGGAAGTAGCACTAACCGAAAGTGTTAAAGATACACCAGGAGAAAGAGCTTAAAGCATGAAACGCAAGAATCCTCTAGCGGGCAACATCATTCGGACGTTAACCATTAGAAATGCTGCAATTTTTTATCTTTATTCATTTGGTACTATATTCCATGTCTTTCCACCACGAAGCTTTTCTGATGGATTGATAATGGCATCGACGCTGATAGCATTAACGTTATTATACTACTTAATGGATAAAAGGATATCCGCGAAAATGGAGGCTGAGGATTACTTACTTTACCACTTACCGGTTAATTTTATCATCGTCGCTACAGGCTATGTAATAGTAAACATAACACCAATAGGAAGTCCATTATCTTACCTCGGGCTTTTCCTAGTACTCTGGAAATTTCTACTGCTATTAATTTTATCTATGTATAACGATTTTGGTAAGCCGATCGTTACCTCCATACTTAGCGTTTTAGCATTGGATTGGATTCGTGAAAAGCAGAAAAGGAAAAACGATACGCCTCAAAAAGGACACCATGACATAGAATCTTAACAAACCCTGGCCAGAAAAACGAAATTGGAAACGGTCAGGGGCGCTTCCTTCGCGAAAAGCTCGACGGTGAAATCGCCCTTGTCTGTATGAAAAACAGCGGTGTACTTCTTGTTCGGGTCCACCACCATGCCGGGTGCCTGACTGTATTGCTTGGCCATTGACGATTATTTCCTCCTGCTGGTTTGGGGCAATGTGCCCACAATGTGTCTTCTTTAGTTGTACGACATTGTGACCAAGAAAGCATCATGATCGCAGCATCAGTGCTTGTTGTGCTCCGTCTCAGCGAGTTCCACGCGCAAACGGTCGTAGCGTGCCAGGCGTTCCAGCAGGGCCGCGCGCGTCGTTTGCAGCGTCGCCAGCTTTTTGTCGACCAGGGCGAGTTGCTGGCGGGCGATGGCCTCGGCGCGGTCCAGTTGTCTGCGGCGCTCATCGGGCGCGACAGCGTCGGTGAAGGCCACGCGGATCTCATCGCGCGCGTCTTCCATGGCTATGAAGTCCGTGAGTTCGGCCAACGTCAGCCCCAGGGCTTCCTTGAGCTGGCAGATGCGTTCTAGCCGCACCACATCCGCCTCGGTGTACAGGCGATAATTGCCCTCGGTGCGCGAGGGAGCCGACAGCAGACCGATCTCTTCATAGTAGCGCAGGGTGCGTTTGGTCAGGCCCGTGCGCGCCGCCACCTGCTCGATGCGAAAGAGCATCGCGTCATCGTGTTTCATCATGGCTATCGTTCCCCCTGCGGATGCGCTTCACTATAGCATAACACACATTGACGTTGACGTAAAGGTGATATGCGTGCTAAGATAGGGAGAGTCACAGGAATTTTGCATCGCATTGTTAGGGGATAGAGACAGCGCATGGCTTCGCTAGAGCAGGTTACGCCGGAGGTGACGGCATTGGGTGCCGCCGTCCGGCCAGGGGTAAAGTCGTCGTATCGCTGGTGGGCGTTGTCGTGCACCAGCCTGGGCACGCTGATGGCGACGCTCAACAGTGGCACGCTCATCATCGCGCTACCAGTGCTGTTGCGCGTCTTTCACGCGCCGCTGCTTTCCATCGTCTGGGTGTTGCTGGCGTACATGCTGGCCCAGACCGTGCTGGTGCTGACGGCAGGTCGGCTGGCGGATATGTTTGGCCGCAAGACACTGTATATCGTGGGCTTCGCGCTTTTCGGCGTGACGGGGCTGGCGGCGGGCTTTTGCACGGACGTGACGCAGCTCATCGTTGTGCGCGCCATCCAGGGTGGCGCGGGGGCCTTTATGATCGCCAATAGCTCCGCCATCGTCACGGATGCCTTCCCACGGCAACAACTGGGCTTGGCGCTCGGCACGAACATGATCGTCGCCGCCGTCGGCAGCATCTTGGGGACGATCCTGGGTGGTGTGTTGACCAACTTTGGCTGGCAGTGGGTCTTTTGGTTCAATGTCCCTTTCTCGGTGGTCGGCACCATCTGGGCCATCATCAATCTGCGCGAACTGTCTCAGCTTGAGGGCAAGCAACGCTTCGACATCGCGGGCACGTTGCTCTATATCGTCGCTATCGTGGGGCTGCTGCTGGCGCTGACGGTCGGCGGCATCCAGGGGTGGACGGCACCGATTGTCCTCATTGGGGCCGTCGCCGCCATCGTTACGCTGCCGCTCTTCATCGTCGCCGAGGTGCGCGCCCGCCAGCCGATGCTGGATCTGCGGCTCTTCGCGCATCGGCCCTTCGCGCTGGGCAACCTCAGCACCATCTTCAACGCGATGGCGCGTCAGGGCGTGACCTTCCTCTTCGTCTTCTACTTCCAGGGGCCGCTGGAAAAAGACCCCATCACGGCGGGGCTGCTGTTGACGCCCATCGCGGCCAGCATGTTGGTGGTGTCGCCGCTCTCTGGCTGGTTGGCCGACCGCCAGGGATCGCGCTGGCTAGCCTTCACTGGCCTCGTGCTGACGACCGTCGGGTTGGCGGGGATGGCCTTCATCGGGCTAGACACGCCCTACTGGTACGTGGTGGTGACGATGGTCGTGATGGGCGCGGGGTCGGGTTTCTTCAATTCGCCCAACTCGCGCATGATCATGACGAGCGTGCGGCCCAGCCAGCGCGGCATCGCGGCGGGCACGCGGTCGATGCTGACCAACACGGGCGGCGTCTTTAGCATCGCCCTGACGTTGGCCATCGTGGTCAGCGCCATCCCGGCGACAGCGCTCTTCGCCATCTTCGCGGGGGTGACGACGGGCATCCCGACGGGCACGCTGCAAACCTTCATCAACGGGTTGCACATCGCCTTTTGGGTGATGGCGGGCCTCAGCCTCATCAGCACGGTCATCGCCGCGCTGCCCACCCGCGAACACGAACTCGCCCAGGCCAGCGTCGAGGCCGCCGCGTAACCCGCATCGCCGCTCTAACGCGCCGCCCATCCTCACAACGGGGGTGGGCGGCGTCGTCTCAACATCGCTTGGTAGCGATGGCGTACAAAACATTGGTTTGTATAGCAGAGACCTGATGGGCGCTGACCCAATCGAGCGTTTCTTGTTGGATGCGCGCGGCTGTTGCCGCATCCATGGCATCAACGGTTCCGCGTAATCCTGAGCCGAGCACGATGGTCCACCAATCCTGCGGCGAGGTGAGGACCTGTTGCCCATTTTCGGCGATGATGCTGGCATCGCTCACCCCACAGTCCGCCAGCAATTGCTGGAGTTGCGCGGATGTCGAGATGCGATCCCAGGGATTGAAGGCGGTATATAGATCAGGGCGCTCGCGTCGAACGGCCTCGCGCCAAACGGCATAGACCGGCGCGAAAAACGCCGATCCCCAGGTAGTGATCGCGAGTTTGCCGCCAGGTTTGACCATGCGCCAGAGTTCACGCACCAGCGCGTGCATGTCGGGAACAAAGAAAACGCTAAAGACGCTGACCACGGCGTCAAAGTGTCCCTCGGGGAGACCAAGGGCCGTCATATCGCCAAGCCGAAACTCGACATTGTGCAGCGAGCGCTGCTGCGCCTTCGCGCGTGCCTGGGCAAGCAGCTTTTCGGCGAGGTCCACCCCCAGCACCGTGCCGTTTGGCCCCACACGCTCGGCGGCGGGCAACGCGGACGCACCCGTGCCACATCCGATGTCTAAAACGCGATCCCCTGGATGCAGATCCATCTGCTCGATGGTGTGGCGACCAATGCTCCCCCAAAATGCCAGGGGGGCAGCATCAAAATGATCCGCCGCGCTGTTATAGGTCGCAGCCGCTTTCGCGATCGCCGCAGCCAAGGGGTCAAGCGACGCCATCGTCGTGTTCCTCGCAGGGGGGCTTCCCGTTGCCGGTGGTCATGAGGGGGGCAAGGGCCAGGCGACCTTTGTCTTAGTGGCGCTTCTTGGGGAGGGACATATGAGCAAGCGTCCGCTTGAGGTCGCCACGGATGGTGTGCAGTGAGGGGAATTCGCCCGTCGCGTCCATCCGCACCAGCAGCCAGGCGATAATCGCCGCCAGCGCCAATTCGAACAGACCCATTCTGACGATGTGCAGTGATTTGACTCTCGTGAGGAAGTTCAAGGTAGCGATGGTGCCGTGCACACCCAGCAGCAGTGCCACGAACATGCCGCCGACAATGGTGAGTTCCAGCACATCGCTCTTTTGCCAGTTGCGCATGCAATCGCCTCCTGTTGCCCTGTATCGGTTTATAGACAGCATTGTGTATGGGAAATATGTCACCATGAAGCGTAGCACACGCAGTGGGCAAAGCGCAACTCGCTAGGCGTTCTCGCTGCTTCGCGTTTGCTAGCCATGCAGGATGAGGGGGCATCGTCACCGACCGTGAGGGATGCCCCCTCGTTCGCTGCCACTGAGTGGATGCCGCGCTACGGGCAGATGTAGTCTCCGGCGGGGCTGGCGGGGATCTGCGAAAGATTGCTGGGGGTGGTGCACGCCGTGCCCGACCACAGGTGACTCACCGGGGCATAGACATCGGGCGCGCTCGGGCCAGCAAAGACCATCGGCATGCCATCGACCTGCACCCCCACCGCGAAGGCGTAGGTGCCGGGGGTCGCGGGCAGGGTCAAGGTGATATCGGCGCTCTCTTGGCCCACTAGGGAATTTGGCAGCGACCCATGCGAGCCGATGACTGGCGAGATGATGGTGCCCACCGTGGTCGCGCTGAGCGTGCCAGTCAGGTTGAGGTCATCCACAATGGCACCGCCGCAGCCGCCCTCTTCCGTGACGTTCGCGGGGGTGTTGTGGTAATAGGTCGTGTCGCAGGGTATCGGCGTCCACGCATCCACCGTGCCCGTGAGGGGCGTGAAGCTGACGAGCTTGGCCGAGATGGCCTGCACCGTGTGGGTCGCGGCCTTCGCGGTGTTGCAGATCTGCACGAAGAGGCTGCTCTTATAGGGCGCGTCTTTGCCAAATGGATCGAGCGCCACGCCCTGAAATGAGCCGGGGAAGTTCGCGGATGCACTGCCGCTGAGATGATAGGGCTTGGCTGGGGTGCCCGACGGGAGTTGCACCAACGGATAGGCGAGCGGCCCGACATTGGCGGTGAAAAGCACCGAACTGATCTGCCCCACCGTGGCGGGGTCGACGCCCGTGCCAAAGCAACTCGCGATCAGGGTCGGGTCCACTGTGGGGGCCGGGGGTGTGGTCGCCGTCGCGGTCGGGGCGGTGGTGGCCGTCGCTGTGGTGGCCACGGTCACGGTCGCAGGGGTGCCACAGGCCGCCACTACCAGCAGCGGCACCGCCAACCACAGGAAAGAGCGCGCACGTTTCATCCAAATTCTCCTTTTATCTATCCTGACGCGACGCGAGGCTGAATTTCGCTTCCCCCTTCACAAACGGAGCGATGCCGCAAATTTTGGTGCGGATGCCCGGCATTCGCGAAAAGGCGGCAGCGAGCAGGGGAAAGTGGTCTAGCACACTGCGTCAAAACGGCGAGGCCAGCGACCGAACCCAGAGAATGCTTTCGGTGTCGATTTTGGTGAAAATTTGTGACGCGACGGGTGCCATTTGGGCCGAAATCTTGACGGGCGCGGCGGCGGCGGCTTATGCTGAGAAGTGACACTCTTTCTCATATGAACGAAGGGCCGATGATGACGCGCAAACAGATCTGGATCTTGGTGACGCTGCTGCTAGGCACCTTTATGGGCGCGCTGGATATCTTTGTGGTCGCGCCCGCGCTGGCCACCATCCAAGTGGGCTTGCACACCACGCCCCGCGCGATCACGTGGGCCTTCACCGCGTATACGCTGGTGTTGGTTGTCTCGCAACCCTTCGTCGCCAAGCTGTCGGATCTCTATGGGCGGCGGTGGGTCTACCTGGCCTGCGTCACACTCTTTGGCGCGGGTTCGGCGCTGTGCGCGACCTCGACGGATTTCGCGCCCTTCATCATGGGGCGCGCAGTGCAGGCGCTGGGCGCGGGCGGCGTCATCCCCGTGGCGAGCGCGGTCATCGCCGATACCTTCCCCGAGGCGCGGCGGGGCACGGCGCTGGGCTATGTCGGCTCGGTCTTTGGGTTGGCCTTCATCCTGGGGCCGCTCATCGGCGCGTGGCTGACGGGCGGCGCGCACATCGGCGGCATCATCACCGATTGGCATGCCATCTTCGTGGTGAATCTGCCCATCGCCGCTGCCATCATCGCGCTCGGCTGGCGCGTGCTGCCAAATGTCGCACCCATGCTGCGCGCCGACCTACCCTTCGACGTGCGCGGGATGCTGCTGCTGGCTGGGGCGCTC
>JBBQSR010000178.1:0-7524 GCA_038234855.1 Ktedonobacterales bacterium
TCAACGCGGACCCCGTTGGCGAGTTTCGAAACACGCCCCAACCGCCGACCTTCCCCATGGACCTGGCTCACGCCTATGCGTACAGCGACAACGACATCTTCGCGCGGCTGGGCGTGGCGATGGGCGCGGTTGGTTGGGTAAACTTCGCCAAGCGCTTCGCGATGTCAACGCCCGGCGACATTCAAGCGCCGCCCATCGACATCAAGGAAGCGCAGCCGAGCTATGTCTACCCGAATCTCTCCGGGGTGTGCCAGGGGCAAAACACCTTCTGCAAGACGCTGCTGGCCGAGAGTGCCTTTGGCCAGGGTAGACTCTTCCTCACGCCGCTGACGATGAATATGGTGACGAGCGCGGTGGCGGCGGATGGCGTGCTCTACGCGCCCCGGCTGGGCCTGAAGCTGGTGCCCCACGGCACGAATGCGGCCACCTTCCCCAACAACGCGCCCATCCAGGTCGGCAGCGTCCCGCTCTTCTCGGCGCAGACGGCGCAGGGCGTGCGCGAGGCGATGCGCGACGATGTCGTCTTTGGCACCGTCGGCGCGAGCGGCGGCCAATGGCAACGGGTGATCAATTCATCGGCGATCATCGGCGGCAAAACCGGGACGGCCCAGATCTCTGACGCGCACCCTAACACAAATTACTGCTTCATCTAGCTTGCACAGGACGACTTTGGCGGCGGCAGCAAGGCGCAGTTGGTGTCGACCATCATCAAAGAGAACGCGACGGGCGGCGCGTATGAGTCGCTCCTCACCCCCGACATCTACGAGTTCGCGCTGCCGCTGCTGGGCCACTGAGGGATGGAAATGGGGCGTGTGTTGACACCGCGCCCCATTTCAGATACACTGAAAGCAAACTGGCACAGGTCCGCGACTACATATCCTCCATTGCTGCCCACATATAGCGGCCATTTGCCGCAAAGGCACTGATTATGGCAAATTCGCAGCCTCCCGCTGGGCGACGCCAACGCCCCAACCATCATGGCCGTCCAGTGCGGACGCTGGCCCTCGCGACCGAACGCAAGGTGACGACCTTTCCGGTGGTGAAAAAGGTCCATTATCAGCAGGCCCAAGCGGTGCCACGCCACGTGCCAGGGCGGTTGTCGCCTGGCATCATGGGCCTGGTCGGTGCCGTGGGCGTCGGCGCGGTCGCGGTCACGGTGGCGCTCGTCGGTTCGTGTAATTCCGCCGCGCATGCCCTTCCCTGCCCCGTGCCGACCCAGGCTGGGGCGACGACTTTGCCCAGCGCGACGCCGATTACCTGCACGACCAGCAGCGGTTCCCATTATGTATGGGTGCATGGTGGGGGCGGCTGGGTGCCCAGCCGCGACGGACTCCACCCCAACCCTGGAGCCTCAGGCGTCGGTGAAGGTGAAGGGAGTGGGGGCAAGGCCGGCGGCAAAGGCGTCGGCGCGGGCAAGGGTGGCGCGGGCCACGGTGGCGGTGATGGGGGCTAGCGTTGCAGACGGGGAGCACCCCGATTTCGCCGCACGCTATCGTATCTGGCGACGGGCCTATTACGCCCGCTTCCCGACCTTTTGGGCGACGCTGCCGGGGGAGCATACCGAAGAATACGCGGTCTATGGTGCGCTGGAAGTATCACGCCGCCAGGCCAAGCAACTGCGCACAGCGGCGGCACGGGTCTATCACCTGTTGACGCGCCTGGCGGCGGTACTGCAAAACGCGGATGACGCGGTGCTTTTGCGGCTGGGTCTACCACCAGCGACACTGCCCTATGCGCGGTTGGTTGTGTCGCAGATGTCCGCTGTGCTGTGTGGCCGCTTCGAGTTCGCCATGACGGCCAGTGGCCCCAAACTGTTGGAATTCAATGCCGAAACGCCGACCTTCGTGGTGGAACTCTTCCATATGAACGGCCAGGTATGCACGGATTTTGGGCTGGTCGATCCGAACTACGGTTGCGAGGCGCAGTTGGCGGCGGCACTGCGCGACGCCATCCGCGCCAGCCTGGCATGGCTTGACCCCGCCCCCAGCGCCACACCCACCATCGTTTTCACCTCATATGCCCATTTGCTCGAAGAGCGTGTCACCACGGAATATTATCAGGGCCTCCTTGGTAACGACGCCGCGTGGCGTACCGCATACCACGGGCTAGACGACCTGCGCGTCACCCCTGACGCGCTGCTGACGGCGGATGGCACGCGCGTCGCGGTGCTGTATAAACTGTATCCGACGGAGCATCTGGCGGAGGACGAAGCCCCCGACGGAACGCCCGTGGGCCTGGCGCTGATGGAACTCGTGCGGCGACGCCGCCTGGCGATCCTCAATCCCCCGGTCGCGTTCATGCTGCAAAACAAGGCACTGATGGCGCTGCTGTGGGCGTTGCACCTGACCCGTGACGCGCTTTTCACCCCAGAGGAACATCAATGGATCGCGCGGTATGTGTTGCCGACCTACCTCGATGCGACGGATGCCGACGGGCAGCCCCTTTTCACAGGGCGCTCGGTCGTGAAGCCCGTCTATGGCCGTGAGGGCGCGTCGGTGACGATTCGTGATTCTAGCGCGATCATCGAGCGAAGCGAGCAGGACCTCTATGCGGAGCAAGTGATGGTGTACCAGCACTACGTCCCATTGCCCACGACGACCATCCAAACCGAAGCGGGACAGACAGCGGTGAGCCTGGTACACAATTGTTTCGTGGTGGGCGGCCAACCCTCCGCCATCGGGGTACGCGCTGCCCGCACGCTGATCTTTGACGACGGGGCCTATTTCGTGCCGGTCTGCTACCCGAGCGGCGGACGCAGGGGATGATGCCCACGCTGCCAACCAACGACCCTTCGTTCGCCAATTTTGCCTAGTCCCCCTTGACGTTTGGGCCGCCAAGGTGTATACTCTTTTTTGTGATGAACAATCACCCTGTTCCTCGATAGCTCAGCGGTAGAGCGGCCGGCTGTTAACCGGTAGGTCCAAGGTTCGAATCCTTGTCGGGGAGCCATCTCAAGCAGCACGGGCAACTCTGCCCGTGCTGCTTTTGCGTTGTGTCACACCGACGCGCGGTCAGCGGCCAAATGTGGCGTCTTTCCCCGCGCTGGACGCGGCACGGACGCCCATTCCCCCAGACACACAAAAAGCGGGATGCACGCACCAGCGACTTTTTGCTGGCGGGGCATCCCGACGGGAGTGCGCGAAGGAGGTGCAACAGGGGGAGTTGTGCATTCCCCTTCGCGCGACGCTGAACTATGAAGCATATCCTGTGCCAAAATGGACATAGCGCGCGTCGCTTGCGCTAGCAATGATCCAATGCCTGCTTCACCTTACGCAGCCAGAGCTGGGCGTCGAGGGGCGCGAAGGCATCGTGTGCCCGGTACAGGGCTGTGCGTGCCGCCTGGAGGCCGCTGGCAGTACCCCTTCCCTTATAATAGGCCCCCATCTCATAGGAGAGTCGGCCCAAGATGAAGGGGCACTCCGCCGTCTCACACAGCGCGATGCCGGTTTGCAGGGCGGCATAGGCGGCGTCGGGATCTGGCTCGGCATAAACGATGTGCGCGAGGATGCGGTGGCCTTCGGCCTCGACTAAGTTATACCCGATCTGCCGCGCGAGACGGATGCCCGCCAGGCACTCAACCTTCGCGCGGGGCAGCAGAGCCGGTTTCCCACCTTTCACTGCCTGGTTGCGCAAGACATCGGCGGTGAGCAAATGATGATGGGCACGCCAAATGGGGTTAGCCTTAGCACCTACCGGGGTGCGCGCTAGGGTCTGCGCGGCCTCCTCCCATTTGTTGGTTTGCAGGGCGTAATCTACCTGCGTGTAGGTCAACCAGTAGCGCGCCATGGGTAACTGCATGGTGGTGAGCAACTCGCTTGCCTGAGCGATCCGCGCATGCATCTCCTTCACTTCGGCGCGATTGGCATGGATGGTAGCCATGCCGTTGAGGATGAAGGGCAGCGGCCAGGTCGTTTCACTGCGCGCCAGCACGTGCAGGGCTTCGTTCAGGTGGGCGAGGCTTTGGTCCCATTGCCCCCGAAAAAAGCTCACCTCCCCCAGTTTCAGCAAAAAGATCCCTTGCAAATGGCGCTCATGCAGTTGACGGGCGAGGTGCAGGGCTTCGTCGAGCTGCGCGCCGCTCATGGTGGTGCGCCCAGAAAAGAGGTCGGCCATCGCCAGATCGCAATAGATGCGGCAACGCAACAGGGCCGGGTAGCTTCGCGCCTCCGTGATGATCCCTTGCAATTGCTCGACGACCTGCGTGATGGGGTGCTGATGCATGTCGGCTCGGGCAAGCGCCGCGCGGGCACGCAACACCAACCCTGGGTCGCCGAGGTGCTGGGCAAAGGCCAGGGCTTGTTGCGCCGCCGCCAGTTGTTGGGCAGGGTCATAGTCATGTTCGTACAGGTACGAGAGGGTGAGATAGGCATGCATCTGGCCCTCAGTGATCTGTGCGTCATCAATGGGTAACAAGTCTTTGGCGGCTTTGATGCCGTCTCGCACCTGCCCTTGCCGATGATAGGTGCGGAGGAGGTCGCTGACAACGCGATTACTGCCGACATGGTCACTGAGGTGCCGATAGCCATCCCCCGCGTTGAGCAATGCGCGGCGCGCATCCTTGAACCGTCCCTCGATGAGGTAAGCGACCCCCAGCAACTCATGAGCGCGGGCGACCAGATGCGGCGGCACCGACGCGTGGTGCTTCGCCAGGGTGAAGATGGTGCCGCACCACCGCTTGACGCTGTGCGCGCTGCCGCTGAAAATATGCGCGGCATAGGCAGCCTCCATCGCCCGTTCCACGTACCGCAAGGCCAGGTGCAGGTCGTCTGACTGGCTAGCATGGTGGGCGAGCACCGCGACCTGCACGTCCTGGTCGGCGAGGGCCTTGGTAATGGTCAGGTGCCACCCAGCCGTGCTGAACGGGGGCTGGTTGGTCAACAGGGCCTCACGCACCAAGAGGTGATCGCACTGGAGGAACACGCCCTGCATGCGCAGCAGATGGCACGCGATCAACTCTTGCAACGCGACGTCCACCACCGGGTCGGCCCAGCCGACGTGCCGCGCAATGGCGGCGAGGTGGCGACGCTCCATCCCCGGTTCACCCAGGGCAAGCACCAGCAAAATCTCCCCCGCAAGCGGTGTTCGCAGGGCTGCGATGCGCTGCCGCAAAAACTGCCCGATAGTCGGCGGCAAGGAGGTCACCTCGGTCTGCCCTTGCTGGCGCATGTCGGCGATGCCCTTGAGATAATAGGGCAAGCCGCCGGTGCGTTCATAGAGCAGACGCGACTCCGCCTCTGAGACGACCGGGGCGGCGAATCGGCGGTCGATGTATACCCGCGTGTCCTCTCGTGAGAACCGCAACAACTGATGCCAGGCGACATCGTCATTGGCTTTCAGCCAGGACTGCACCGGACCAAATTCGCGGGGAAGGTCGGGCACCGCCCCCACGAAGAGGCACCCGTCTTGCTGCGCGTTGGTCACGAGATGCAGCAGAACGTCCCACCACGCATTGTCGATGACGTGCAGATCGTCATAGATCAACAGCACCCCACGGTAATGCCCCGTCAGTCGCTGCCGCACCAGCGTCACCACATCATCCATGACCTCGCTCAACTGGTACGATGTGGTGCCGAACGGCAGTTCCAGGTGCCTCGCGAGCAGCGGGCTATACGCGAGCAACGCCGACAGCCCCGCGAAAATCTGTGGGGCAGCCAAGGTGGTACGCGCTAACGCTTCGATGTCGTGCTGAAAGGGGAAGGATTCACCCTGATTGCGCTCGCTTTCGCACAAGACACACCAGTTCGCGTCCTGAGCCAGTCGGACATATTCCCCCAGCAAGGCCGACTTCCCGACGCCGCGCTCACCCACAAAGACACGGGGCGAACCGCGCCGAGCATGCAGCGCCTGCCGCATCAAGTCGATCTCGTGGTCACGCCCGACCAGAGGCGAAGCGTCACGCGCGGCGCGCTGGCCACGTTGGCTGGGCGGCTTGTCCTTTTTGACGGGGGGGTAAGCATCGTAGGCGTCAAGAAAAGCCGCGCGCTCCACTTCGCCCAAGTCAAAGGCATCGGCGATGCGGAGCACGGTGGCGCGGTGTGGCTTCCGCACATCGCAACGCTCGATGCGGCTGATGGTTTGCGCACATCGAGCGATCTTCTCACCAAGCACATCCTGGGTCCACCCGCGCGTTTTACGAAACTGGCGCACGAGGTCGGGAAACGGGATGGATTCCATTCAGCATCACCCAAGCGAGAAAGTGTTTTCAGCATAACACACACCGTCAAGATTGACAATGTGGGAACGCTGTGAACGCTTCGCGGGATTGCGGCTTTTTTCACGATCATGGCGCGGTAGCTATTGCGTGACGTCAGGTTGGGCATGGCTCCCCCTGCGCTGCCGCCTCACACGCCCCAGGCGGCTCACACTAGGCCGCGCGCGGGGAGCTCGCAGACGATGTGGGGCTGCCATTGTTCATCCAGCCAGACGCCGACGATGGGCACATTCAGGCCCCAGGTGGCCAACAGGTTCGCCACGCGCCGCACCTGATCATGGTGAACGGCGGCGGAAATGGTGTTGCCCCCGCAGTCGTAATGGGCGGCGATGGCGAGCACGGTCGGGTGGTGCGCCTGTTGCGCGTAGTGCAGCTTTTGGCGGACGCTCTCCAGCATCCATAGGGTGCCGCGTAGCAGGGCGCTGTCGGGTTCCGGCTCAGTGATGAGGTCCACATAATGCACGCCGTAGCGCTGCTTCATCCAATCAGCAAGGGGGCGCTTGGCACGGCCATCGATGCAGGTGATGACCGTCGCGAAGGTTCCGGTTGGCATCGTTCGTCTCTTGGTGGAGGGCGTTGTGTGTCAGCAGGGTTACTCCCAATATTTCGCCCAGGCGGTCGGCGACTCCCAGACCTGCACGTGGACGAGCCGCGCCGCCGCCGCCAGCGCCGGAATGCGGTCGCGCAACGAAAGGAAGATGGTGCGTGCCAGCAACTCCGCCGAAGGATTGATCTCGTCGAAGGGCGGAATCTCATTCAGGAAATTGTGGTCATAGTGGCCGATGGTGTCGGCGATGGCGAACTTCACCAGGCGAAAGTCCAGCAGCATGCCGACGGGGTCGACGGCCTCGCCCTCGATGCAGACGCTGACCTCCCAATGGTGGCCGTGCAGACGCGCGCAGTCGCCATCATAGTCGCGCAACTGATGGGCGGCCTCAAAGCTATATGTTTTGCTGATCTGGTACATCGCGGGGGTGCTCCTTGCCATCTCGCTGGCGGGTCAAAGGGATGAGCGTCTATCTTCCCGCTATTATCGCATATGAGACGGGAGCAACGGGCAAAAGAGGAAACAACGCAAACGGGCGGTGCATCCACTGCATCCCGCCCGCTGATGGTCGTTGTTGGCGCGCTGAGACTACGCCGTGCGCGAGGGCGAGAGCATGCCAAAGAGGCCGACCGCGCCAAAGATGACGGCCAGCACTCCAATGACGATGGAGGTATGGGGGACGAAATTGAGGCCCAGCACGAAGTGGTTGAGCAGCCCAAGGATGACGAACACGACCGCCAAGCCAAGGAAACCATAAGACAGATTC
>JBBQSR010000179.1:0-7512 GCA_038234855.1 Ktedonobacterales bacterium
GTGCGGTCGGCAGCCCCGGCGATGGCGGCATCGTGCGTGACGGTCACGATGGTTAGCCCCAGCCGCTGATTCAGCGCCCGCAATAGATTGAAGATCTCGTGCGCCGTTTGGGAATCGAGTTCGCCGGTCGGCTCGTCGGCCAGCAGCAAGACGGGGGCGTTGGCGAGCGCCACGGCGATGGCGACGCGCTGCTGCTCGCCGCCCGACAGTTGTTCGGGATATTTGCGCTCCTTGCCCGCCAGCCCCACCTCGGCCAACAGCTCCGTCGCGTGGCGCACGCGTGCGGCGGTCGCCACGCCACCCAGCACCTGCGGCAGCGCCACGTTTTCGAGCGCCGTCAGGTCGGGCAGCAGGTTGCGCCCACTCTGCTGCCACACATGCCCCACCACGAAACGGCGATAATCGGTCCGCTCCTTGTCGCGCATGCGGGCCAGGTCGTGGCCCGCCACGACGCTGCGCCCCGCGCTCGGCTCATCGAGCCCCCCCAGGATGTTGAGCAGGGTGCTCTTGCCCGACCCCGACGCGCCGACCATCGCCAGCATCTCGCCCTGGCGCACCTCTAGGTCCAGCCCTTGCAGCGCCACCACTTCGAGATCCGCTACCTTATAGATCTTGACCAGATTGTCGCAGGTCACGAGCGTCTGTTGCATCATGGCTCCTCTCGTCCTCCTTAATCCTCATTCAGCCGCAAGGTCTGCCCGATGGAGGGCCGCGCCACGATGCGCGTCATCAGCGCCAGCAAGATGATGAAGATCAGCGCGACGCCACCCACCACCGCCCCAACCGCGCCAAAAGGGATGACCGTCTGGATCGGCGGCACATTGCTCGCCCCCAGGAAGGTATCTTGCCGCGCGAAGATATTGGTAAAAATGAGCGTCGGCAAGATCGCCCCCGCCAACACCAGACCCAAGCTTAGCCCCAGCCCCAACGCCGTCACGGTGATGATGGCTTGCTCCCACACCAGCACGCGCGCCGTCTGGCCGGGGTCGCTGCCCAGCGCGCGCAGCACGGCGAAGTTGGTGAGACGGCTGCGGGCACTCAGCCACGCCGCCACCAGGGCACCCAGCACTCCCAGCAGCCCCGCCGTCACCGTGCAGATGGCCAGCACCCCCAGCAGATCGAGCACCAGCGGGTCGCGCCCAGCGGTGGTGATGATGTTGCGGCGGTCGAAGATCTGCGTCAGGTGCAGCGGATTTTTCGCGTCGTTCAGCGTCGCGCGCAGGGCAGCAAGCTTTGTCGTGTCGTCGCTCGTGCGCAGCCAGATCTGGTTTTGCTGGAGCGCGGTGCTGGTGTCGTGCTGATACACCGCCGCATAGCTGGCCAGATCGACCAGCGCCCCGCTGTTGTCAAAGTAGCCCGGCACATCAAAGATGCCCGAGATGTGCGCGATGTGTCCCACCGCGATCAGATGCAAGCTGGCCGCATTATACCCCGGCACGCTCAATGTGAAGTGTGGGTCTTGGCCCAGATGAAAGCTCTGCCACAGGGCTTCATCGACGATGGTAGGGACGACGTCTTGCTCCGTCGCCAGCGCCCGATTGTCGCGCAGCCGCCCCATTAGTTCGCCGATGGATTGCGTCGAATTCGACGAGGGCCAGACCGCCGTTTGGGCAAACGAATCCGCGTTGACGGCATCAAACGTCACCTGGATCTGGGCGGTGGTGGTCTGCGCCGAAACGGTGGCATTGTAGCCGACGGTCGCGCTCGTCACACCTGGTAGCGCCGCGTACTGCGCCTCTTGCGCCGCCACGGTGGTGCTGGTGGCGGCGGTGGCGCTGGGCAAGGTGCCAGTGAGATCCGCCCCCACAGTGAAGGCCGCCGCATCGAGAGTATGTTGGTTTTGCGACGCGACGAAAACCAGGGTGAAGATGGTGAAGGCCGTCGTCAACGCCAGCAGCAGCGTCGTCCGCAGCGATTGCCGGGGCGCGCGGGCCATCTGCGCCAGCGCCAACATCGGCTCAGCGCGTCGCCCGCGCCCCGCCAACCACGCCGCGCCATTCAGCGCCAGGGGAAAGAAACGCAGGAAGAGCAGCGCCGCCGCGATCAACAGGAAGAACGGCGCGACGAGCGAGAGCGGCGACAGCAATGATTGCAAGCGCGGCGAGAGCCGCCCCAGCGCCACGATATAGCTGATGTACCCCGTCACCCCGATGAAGCCGAAGATCACATCCAGGTTCAGTCGTTGCCACACCGGGAGGCGCGTCGTGCGGGCGGATTCGCGTCGCAGCGCCAGCACGTCCAGCCCCATCGCGCGGTTGATGGAGATCAGCATGGCGAGCGCCGCGCCGACCACCGCCGCCAGGACGAAATAGCGGATGCCCCAGATGACGGCCAGCGGATCGCCCGCCAGCACATTCAGCGCCCCCTGGTCGCTCGCTGCCAAGGTGTGCGCCGCCACCAACCGCACGCCCAGGATCGCCAGCGGTGGCCCCGCGATGGCCGCCAGCAACGCCAGCCCACCTGTCTGCGTCGCCAGCGCGCCAAAGATCTGACGACGGCTGGCACCCCGACTGCGCAGCACCGCGATGGCCTCGGTCTGGCGCTCTACCACCATGTCGGCCATCAAGCTGACGAAAAAGATCACCAGCGCCAGCACCTGCAACAGCAGCAGCGTGATAGGCACCTGCAACGAGAAGATGCGATCTTGAAAATGGATCAACTGCTCGATGCCCGAGTTGAACTCAACGAATTGCACGCCGGTGATAGTGTCCAGGCTGTTATTCGCCTCGATATTAATGGCGTTGAAAGCCGCGATAAGGTCGCCCAGGTTACCGCCCGACAGATGCGAAAAATCCAAATCATAGTGCCAGCGCAGCGCCGCAGCACTGTACTGGTTCACGGCATCGCTGCCCAGCAACTGCCCAGCAATGGCCATCACTGTGTTAACAGCGCCAAGGGCGGTGTAGGCCGTGCCCGATCCATTCGGCCCCCCCGTCTGGCGCGCCACGAAGTCCGCGCCGCTCCAAAAGGGATCGGCGCGGTCGCGCACCACAAAGATGCCCACGATCCGCGCGGTGATGGCCTTGCCCGTGGTCGAGGCGACGGCGGGGTACGCGATGGTGTCGCCCACCCGCACCTGCAACAGTTGCGCGCTCGCCGCTTCCAGTGCGACCTCCAGCGTCGCGCCCTGGGGGGCGGGCAACCGCCCCGTCGTCACTGTCAGGTGGCTGCTGGCGGCGTCCAGATTCACCCCCACTAGGCCGAGCGTGTCGCTCCTATTGGCCTCGCGGTGCGCCACCGTCCCCAAGGGCAGATACGGCGTCTGCACCGCGAAGGTGGGGCTACCTGCCAGATACGCGCCCAGGTCACGCTGCATGACGGAGAAGAGGCGATCCTGCACCTGCTGCCGCAACGCTGGCGAGACGGTAAAGGTGTGGACTGTCACCCCGATGCCCGCGCCTGCCGGATTGTCCGCCAGCGCGCCGCGCAGCCCCGCGCTGACGGCGACCTGCGAAAAGAGCGGCACCGACGCCACCAGCACCACCGCCGCTAAGATGCCCAGCCCCGCCGTCAGCAACAACCGCCACGTCTGGCCCAGCCGCCACCCCGCCAACGTCAGCGCGGGGGGAATGATCGACCGCCGACCGGGACGCGGCGACGGTGATGGTGTGGTGCGAGCCATGCGAACGGTGCTCCTTCAGGTGCGATATCCGGCCAGCAACAGGCCGTCGTCATCCCAGGCGCGGGCTTCCGACGCGGTGCGGCACTGGCTCGACCATTCTAGCATGGTCGGTCATCGCTGCCAAGGCGTGTGGGACATTCGTTTTTGGCCCAGATGACCTGCTCTGGCCCCGACAGCGTCGCACTCAGCCGCTGCGCCCGCCACGCGATGAGGCCGCCCACCAACACAGCACGAGCGCGCTGGGATGCATCCAGCGCGCTCATGGTGCGAAAGTCCATGCCTTAGATATTGATGGTAATGGCCCCGACCGTGGGGTAGGCCTGGCCTGAACTGGTACCACCCGCCGTCGCGCTGCTGGCATCGCTGTAGCGATAGGGCGCGAAGTACAGCGTGAAGTTGCCCTGCACCGGCACCACGAAGGCGAGCCGCGCGGTGAAGGTCTTGGTGGGGGCGATGCCCGCGCCCGCCTCCGCCACCCACGCGCGTTGCGAGCAGATGGTGTGCGGGTCATTCGAGCAGGTTTCTAGCGCGCCCGTGGTCGATGGCCACACGCGCCCTTGGGCATCCATCAGGCGAAAGTTCGACAGCGGGCTGAGATATTCGACGCAGCCTGTCGTCTTCGGGGCGGCACAACCTTGGTCATCAACGCTGGCGTTGCGCATTTTCAGGGTGACGACCAGGAAGCGTTCATCCGGGTTCAACGTTTGTGTCTCGGTGTTAAGGTTGGCGATGGCGGTCGAGTACTGTGCCGAAGCGACGGTGAAATTCGTGTTGACCGTCGTGAAGGTGTCATACACCGTCACGGTTTGCCCAACGACGCCTGTGGTGAGGTCCGCCTTGTCGGCGCTGAAGTTAAAGGTGCCTGGGGCATTTTGTGGCGAACCCGAGTTCATCCCCGCCGGATCGAATTGTTGCGCGGAACCGCAGGCCGCCACGAGCAACCCCAGAACGCCAATGAGTGCGAAGGAAGAGAGGGACGACCGCAACCGGGGGTGACGATGTAGCACCATAAATACTGCGCGCAAGACACCCCTCCTGTTTAGGGGAAGGGGAGGAAAGCGCGCGCTCCCTTCTGATAACGATAGCCGTCACATCACTGCAACGGCTAACCGCCTGTTTCCCCGTGAGGGGACGCCGCAAGCGGCGACGCTGGTTGCCCAGGTAGAGTGATCCTCGTTCGGTTCACGAGCGGTAACTCTGTCCGACGCACTGGGGCGATCAGCCCCTATTTAACGCCAGACTTGCACCGCACGGGACTGGATCGGTCATCCCGTGCTGCGTACTTCAATGCTTCTCGTTAATGGCTCTTGGCGAACTAGTCAGATGGCTTGCTTTCACAAGCCCGCTCCCCAAAGGGGGCTGGGCATCTGACGATTCCTTCCCCAATATGTCTGAGAAGCAGACGACTACTTCTCGCACGATGCTTGCATGCCGCATCACGAGACACCTTGCAGCCGGATGTTTCCAGTATAACTGGTTCAGGCCGTAAAATGCAAGCGATTTGCGACGCGTTGGCGGCAAAATTGGTGTCGTTTTCTTCACCTTGTCGGTGTGCTGTTCCCCGCCACACTGCTCGCGGTCATCACTTTGCCGTCTTTTTCGCCGCAGCCTTTGTTTTCACCTTCGCCAGATTATAGTCTACAGCGGAACGCACCAGATTCCGCAGTTCGACCTCCTGCATCGTGTCGCCTTCGAAATAATCGATGCTCCGCCATTTCTTGCCGGTAAGCCCACTGTTGTAGAGCTTGTCCGGGTCTGCGATGCTTGCACCTTCAGAGAAGGTCAATTTCACTTTGTCCTTGAAAGCATTGACGATACAGACGATTCCGCTATGCGACCATGTCGCCGTGCCCATCCATTTCCATTCCTCGGTTATCTCGGGGTCAGCCTCATGGATTATCCGTCGAATGTCGGCGAATATCTTGCCACGCCAGTCCGTGAGTTCCGCCACCAAATTATCGATCAGCTCACGCGCACTCATGATGCTTCCCCACCATTAGGTTTCTCTTGCTTCTTGCAGCATATGAACACATGCCGTGAGTTGTCAATCTCACCGTGGCGCCATTCAACAAATGCCCGGGTCCATAGATACGCCAAGAAACGCTCGACGTGCAAGCCCGTCTCGGCGAAGACTGCACGCTGCTTCGGCTGATCCGCCAAATTGAGTCGCTCTGCAACTACGAAGACCCTATCCTGATGCATCGCCTTTGAAAAATTAGGTCTTTCGTGACAATAAACTGGTGTCAAAAGCGCCCCAACCAGGCTTCTTGCTGGTTGGGGCGCTTGGCCTCAGGCGAGGAATGATGCGGCCTGAGGGGGTGGTGTGCCCGAGAGGATTCGAACCTCCGGCCTTTGGTTCCGCAAACCAACGCTCTAATCCGCTGAGCTACGGGCACAGGTGGCAGTGAAGGGGCTAACCCTCACTCAAGATAGTCTACCTCATGAAGCGCCAACTGTCAAGCGCCATCACGCGAAAAATAGCGCAACCCACGAAAATTCATATCCCCGCCGTCGGTTCGTCCATACCCTCGGTCAGGTAGGCATACGACATATTCGCCGTGTTGCGTGCGAAGCCGACACGGCCCGCCGCATCGATGGCGATGAGGCCACCCGTGCCGTCGACGCGCGCGCCCACCAGCGCGATGACGCGCGTCACCGCCGCCTGGGCATCCAACCCCGCCTCCAACGCCTCGGCCACGCGTCGTGCCGCCATCAGCCGAATGAACGCCTCACCCTCGCCGGTGCTTGAGACGCCGCCAATGCCGTCCTCAGCATAAAAACCCGCGCCAGCGATGGGGGTGTCGCCGACTCGCCCGGCTGGCTTACCGTGGTAGCCCCCCGTCGAGGCCGCCGCGACGATGTGGCCCTGGGCATCTAGCGCCACCGCGCCGACGGTGCCATGCTTGCCCTCGCGGTCCAGCGCGCCCGCGTCGGCGGCCATTGGCTGCGACGGCGACCGCTGATAGGACCGCACGAAATGCTCAGGATCGACAAAGGCCACCCCCTGCGCGCGTGCCAGTGCCTCCGCGCCATCGCCCAGCAGCAGCACCTGCGGCGACGCCAGCACCGCCCGCGCCAGCACGATGGGATTTTTGATGCGTCGCAGCCCCGCCACTGCACCGACATCCAGCGTCGTGCCGTTCATCAGACCCGCGTCCAGTTCAGCGTGCCCCGTGGAGGTCAGCACCGCACCGGTACCCGCGTTGAAGGTCGGGTCGTCCTCTAGCGCGACCACCGTCGCCATGACGGCCTCCAGCGCCGATCCGCCGCGCAGCAACACATCCCAGCCCGTGCGAGCGGCGGCGGCGCACCCGTGGCGCGCGTCATCTTGCCGCTGCGGCGCGATGGCCCCCGCGCCACCATGAACGATCAAGGCGATTGGCATAATAAAGCAAGCGACTCCTTTGGCGCGAGATGCACGGCATCATTGTAGCATGTGTGCACGCTGCCAACCACCAGCGATCACAGGCGCAGTTCGGCCCGGCTCGTTTCGATCACGCTGGGTGGCTCGGGTTCACTGGGTGGCACCGGCAACAACACAAAGAAACTCGATCCCTTCCCCGGCACCCCCGCGCTCTCGATCCATATCTTGCCGCCCATCACCTCGGCGAGCGCGCGACACAGGTACAGCCCCAGGCCATTGCCCACGACCTTCGATGCGAGGTCGCGTGGCAGCCGCGCGAAACGCTGGAAGAGCAACGGCGCTTGTTCTGGCGGAATGCCTAGTCCGTAATCGCGGACCATGATCTCCAGCATCCGACGACTCTGCGTTTCGCTGCGGCCCCAGCGCCCGGCCACGGCATAGAGGTCCGTCGCGGGGGCTGCTGTCACCTCTACTGGGGCATCAGGTGGCGAATATTTGACCGCGTTCGAGATCAGGTTCGTGAAGA
>JBBQSR010000180.1:0-7508 GCA_038234855.1 Ktedonobacterales bacterium
TTGACGGTCAGCAGCTTCCCCTCTTCATCCACGCGGATGGCCTCGGTGCACGCGACGCAGGGCAGGCCCAGGCCGCGCGCCACGACCGCCGCGTGGCTGGTCGCCCCGCCGCGCGCCGTGAGGATGCCCTTGGCGACCAACATGCCATGCACGTCATCGGGCGAGGTCTCGGGGCGCACCAGCACCACGCGCTCGTCGGCCTTGCCGCGTGTCTCGGCGGTGTCGGCGTCGAAGATCGCTTTGCCATAGGCCGCACCGGGCGAGGCGTTCAGGCCCTTCGCCAGGAAGCGGCCTTCCTTGACCGCCGCGCGCTTCGCCTCGGGGTCGAAGCGCGGCAGCAACAGTTGCACCACCTGGTTGGGATCGACGCGCTGCACCGCTTCCTCTTTGGTGATGAGGCCGTCGGCTTGCATATCCACCGCGATCTTGACGGCGGCGGCGGCGGTGCGCTTGGCCGAGCGGGTTTGCAGCATGTACAGCTTGCCCTTCTCGACCGTGAATTCCAGATCCTGCACATCGCGGTAGTGCTTTTCGAGGCGCTGGGCGATCTCGGCGAATTCGGCATAGACCGCTGGCATGTCCTGCGCTAGTTGCTCGATCTTCAGTGGCGTGCGGATGCCCGCGACCACGTCCTCGCCCTGCGCGTTGGGCAGGTATTCGGCGTAGATTTTTTGCTCGCCCGTGTTGGGGTCGCGGGTAAAGGCGACGCCCGTGCCGGAGTCCCACCCCATGTTGCCAAAGACCATCGTCTGCACGTTCACGCCCGTGCCCAGGTCATGCGGGATCTTTTGCGCGTTGCGATAGGCGATGGCGCGGTCATTGTTCCACGACGAGAAGACGGCCTCGATGGCCTTGTGCAGTTGATCCATCGGGTCGGTGGGGAAGGGCTGGCCCGACGCTTCCTCGGCGATCTGCTTGAAATCGGCGACGATCTGCTTGAGCGCCTCGGTGGGCAGTTCGGCGTCGGTCTTGACCCCCGCCGCCTCGCGCGCGGCCTCGAGCCGGGCCTCGAACCGCTTGGGTTCGGCCTCCAGCACGATCTTCGAGAACATCTGGATGAAGCGGCGATAGGCATCATAGGCGAAGTGTTCGTCGCCCGACTGCGCGATGACGCCGACAACCGTTTCGTCATTCAGCCCCAGGTTCAGGACGGTATCCATCATGCCGGGCATCGAAAATTTCGCGCCAGAGCGCACCGAGACGAGCAACGGATTCGCCACGTCGCCCAGCCGCTTGCCCATCTGGGCCTCGACGGTGCGCAGCGCCGCCTGGGCTTGTTCCCACAGCCCCTCGGGGAAGTGCTTGCCCGCGTCATAGTAGGCGTTGCAGGCCTCGGTGGTGATGGTAAAGCCGGGGGGGACGGGCAGCCCGGCGTTGGTCATCTCGGCCACGCCCGCGCCCTTGCCGCCCAGCAGATCGCGCATCTTCGCGTTGCCCTCGGTGAACAGATAGACCCATTTGCGCGGCGAGGTCTTGACCGCCGCATCCAGTTCCTGTGCTGATGTAGCCACCGTGCGGTTGCTCCTTTTGTGATCGCTATAGCGTGCCTTGCGGCGTTTCACGCGATGAATTGGACACAAGGGCATTATATCTCGCCCCCGTTGAGGTTGCCCGAGGCCGCGTCGCCCCCCATGCAGCGGCCCGCACCGCCCGTTGCATGCACCCGAAAAAATGATAGCCAGGGATAGGATAGCATATTGGGGCAAGGATGGCGAATGCCCGCCACCTCCCCCAAGAAACGCTTCAATAACTATGCTAGTTTGGTTCGATGAAGTGTGAGACAATTCACTAGGTTGCTTGGTGAAACTCAGGTATACTGCGGTTGCAGTGACAGTCTGCTTATAAAAAAAACCTTTAAAGGGGACGAGCATGGCCACAAATGCACCGAACGCTGATACCGCGAGACAGGTCTTGGAATCAACGAGTGCGACGGTCCAAAATAGTTGGGATCTTTTCCGCATGAGTTGGCGAATCTTATGGAAACAAACCGTTTTCCCCTTTTTGGCCCTGGTGGTTTCCGTTGGGGGTGCCCTTGCCTTTTCACTTTTCGTCTATCGCCTGGGGGTCGTGCAAACGATCATCGCCCATACCCACCATGTCGGCAATAGCAGTTCCTACACGACGGATGATATCGGGGCTGAGCAAACACGGAATATCTTCGTCGTGCTGGGGGCCTTGGTGGGATATCTCTTCGTCGCCCATGTGTTCAACTTTTTTCTAAAGGCAGCCCTGGCGGCATCCACGAACGCGCAACTTTCTGGCGAAACCAATGGGTTGGGGCGTGGCATCAGCGCGATTTTTCTGCGATTCTTCCCGATCCTGGGGTGGTTGTTCGTCAGCGGTTTCGTCGGCTTCCTCTTGGGCATGCGCTCCTCGAACAGCAATAACGCTAATCCCGTCGAGGGGGCGGCCACGAATTTGATGCAGGGCATCCTTGATTCCGCGTGGAACGTCATCACCTTTTTGACCGTTCCGCTGATCGTGGCGGAAAATGTCGGGCCGATCAATGCGATCAAGCGTAGCTCTCAGCTTGTGCGCGACACGTGGGGGCGTCAACTCATCGGCAGGTATGGCGTCACCGCCATCATTGGCGGCATCACGGGTGTGCTGCTGTCGTTGATCGTGGTCATCGGCGGCGGGCTGACCTTCGTGACGCGCTCAGCCAACATCGGCATCGCCACTGGCCTTCTCGTCGTCAGCGCCTTGATGTGCACGGGCGCGCTACGCAATGCCCTGCTCACCATCTATCAAACCGTGCTCTATCGGTATGCGAACAAACAGACCATCCCAGGCTACGCCCCAAATGCCTTTCAGGCGGTCTTCGCGCCGAAGCAGTCGTAGCCGCGCGCTCTTGCTGTGTGGTCATTCACCGATATCGCTATCACGCGCTCAGGATCACCGGCTGGCCGACCTGCAGCCCAGCTAGCACGACGGTGTAGGTGCCATCGCTGATGCCCAGCACCAGTGGCATGGGCACCTGCGCGTTGCCTTGCCATTGCAGTACATAGGAGGCGATGCCGTCCTTGAGGGTGTCGCCAGCGGCGTTGACGATCTGGCTTTGGGCCACCTGGGTGGCCGTCGCGGCAGCGGCACGCGCGACGCGGCCCGCGCTGACCTGTGCCTGGCCATAGGTCAGCGCGGCGTTGGGGATGAGCACCGCGCCGATGGCTTCCTGCGTGGTGATGGTGATGGCGGGCGCGGTCATCTGGGGAAAGAGGCGGGCCTGGCTGGCACTCTCGGGCGCTATGGCGATGGTGACGGTGTAGCCGACCCCATTCGCGCCCTCTTGGGGGATGGGCGAGATGCTGGCCACCGTCCCCGCGAAGCTGAACTGCGGGAAGGCGCGCACCGTGAAGTTGACCGGCCAGCCGACCTGCACCTGGCCGACATCTGTCTCGCTCACCTGCCCCGTCACCTGGAGTGTCCCCAGGTTGACCAGCACGATGGAGGGCTGGGTCGCGCCGCCATTCACGCCGACCGCCTGGCCGAGGGTTGCGTTGACCTGGGCCACCTGGCCGTTGATGGGGGCACGCAGCGCCGAATTATTGAGATTGTGCTCGGCGGTCGTCACCTGTGACTGCGCCACATCGACCTGCGATTTCGCCAGGTCGGCCCCCGACTGGGCGGCATCGACGGCGTTTTGCGTCCGGGCCTGGGCGGCGGCGAGCGTGTCTTTGGCTTGCTGCAATTGCTGGGGCGTCGGCGTCGCGTGGCCGCTGGGCGGGTGCGCCACCGCGTTATAGGCATCGCGCGCGGCGGCGTCGGCGGTCGTCTGGGCACGTTCCGCGTTTTGCAGGGCGATGAGGGCATTGTTATACGCGACCTGGGCGACGCGGAGCTGCGCCTTCGCGGTGGCCAGGGCGTCTTGCAACGGCGTCACGTCCAGCCGCGCCAGCACGTCGCCGCTCGTCACCTGTTGGCCGACCTTGGCATCGACCTCCGCGATGCGCCCGCTGGCGAAGAAGCTGAGGTTATAGATGCCCGAACTGAGCGCGCCGCTGGTCGCCACCGTCCGCACCACATTCCCCGTGAAGGCTTTGACGACATGCACGGTGCGCGGCGGCGAACCGGTGGGGATGAGCGCGTAGGCCAGCAGGGCCACCACCACCACCGTGGCGATGCCCGCGCCCAGCAGCACTCGCGGGTCGCGCGCCGTGCGGCCCAGCGCCGCTGGCATCGCCACAGTGAAGGGCTGGGCACCGGAGCGTCGTGGATGCTGTGGGCGCGACGGCGCGAAGATGCCCGCGCGGGGCATCCGTACCGTCGCTTGCTCCGCTGGGATTCTGGCGGTCTCTTGGGTGGTGAGATCGGGACCATCTGGCCCATTGGGACGCGACATCGTGTAGCCCTCTCTCAGATGGCGTTGGTGGCGATGATGATCTGGCTGGCGTCGATGCCGCCGCCATGCTGGATGCCGCTCACCAGCACGCGCTCGCCCACCGCGATGTCGCTTGCCTTGGCATCGACGAGCTGTGTGAGTGATGTGGTGGCGGTGATGGCGAGCAGATATTGTTTGCCCTGCGCGTCGGTCAGGGTGAATTGCTGGCCGCCATTCAGCACGGCGGCGATGGTGCCGACGACGCCAGGGACGCCGCCCTGGCTGGCGGTGCAGGTGGTCTGCCCGTTCGCCGCTGGCTGCTGGATGATGGTGAGCGCGTTAGGGACGCCGCCACTGGAAGGCTGCACGAGCACCTGCACCAGCATTCCGGCTTTCAACGCGCCGCTGAGCGGGGCCAGCCGGTTGAAGCGCGTCGCCCCCAGGTAATGCACCACGACGGTCGCATTCGTCTCGGTGGTGAGCGTGGCCGAGAGCGTTTCGAAAGCGGTCACGGTGCCGTTGGCCGTGGCGGCATGGGCCACGACCGGGCACACCGGTGTGGTCGTGATGATGGTGGCTTTGCCGCCCCGATCACACGCGACCAATGCCAAGACAAGTACGCCGCCGAGCGCCGCCATGCGCCCCCATCGCCCCAACCCCATGACCGTTCCCTCATGCATCATCTATCAGTGAGATGCCCAAGGTGTCGTCGCCCCGGCATCGTGGTTGCCTAGCGGCATTCTAACAGATAAGCGGGCAGAGGGGAAGGGAATCGCTCTTTGTTCCTATGCCTTGGGCTGGCGGCGGGGATCTAGCTCGATCAGGTGAATCCATTCCGCTAGGCTCAGCGTCTGGGGGCGACGGTCGGGGCTGATGCCCGCTGCTTCGAGCCAGGCATGCACCTGGGGCGCGGGCAGGTGGATGATGCCCGGCAAGGTGTTGTGCAGTTGCTTGCGTCGCTGCGAGAAGCACAGTTTGGCGATGGTGAAGACGCGGGCGCGAATGTCGTTGTCTGCTGCGGGGGGATGCCAGTCCAGCGCGATGACAGCGGAGTTGACCTTGGGCGGTGGCAAGAAGCTGCGCGGCGGCACCGCCAGCACGAAGCGCGGCGTGGCGTAAAACTGCACGCTCAGCGAGAGCATGCTCATCTCACCCGGCTCCGCCAGGATGCGGTCCGCCACCTCGCGCTGGATCAAGATGACCATGCGCTCGGGCGGGTGCGCCGCCTCTAGGAAGTGTCGCAGGGTGATGGAGGTGATGGCGTAGGGCAGGTTGGCGATCAGGCGATAGGGCGCGTCGCCAAAGACCACGCCGGGGTCCACCTGCAACACGTCGTTCTTGATGATCTCGACGTTGCCATAGGGCTTGGTCAGGTCTTTCAGGGCGCGTAGCACGTCGTACTCTAGCTCCACCGCGACGACGCGACCGGCGCGGCGGGCGAGTTCCGCTGTCAGCACGCCCATCCCCGCGCCGACCTCGATGACGTTGGTTTCGCGCGTCACCTCACCCGCCGCTACGATGGTGTCGAGCACGTCGCGGTCCACCAGCCAGTGCTGCGAAAAGCCCTTACGCGCGACGATGCTGTGGTACTGCGCGAACCGCTGCACCATCTGGGGGTTGGTCAAGTCGAAGCGCGGGGGTGGCCCCAACGCCGTTTCATCGGTCTGTGTCATCTTTGCCCTTTATGCTCATTGCCCAAATGCTTCGGGGTATTGTACCCGTGCCACTGCATCGGCGCGGGCGACATCCGCTGGCGACATGCCCAGGGCCGCCGCGAATTCATCCGCTGTCATCGGTGCGTTGGTCGTCACCCGGTGGTCATCCAGCGCCTGAATCCCTGCCGCGATGATTTCTTCAGGAGATGCCCCACGTGCTGCTGCAATGTCCAACAGCGAACGATAGAGTTCTTCATTTATGGTAATCTGTGCCATCTTCGATCTCCTATGGCTGTTTCAGAATGCTATGATTACCAATCCGACGCCATACGATAATGGGCATCCCCTGAGCGTCGTGCTCAAGATGAAACGTTGCACGCCCATCCGCTGCCCACCGCACTCCATAAACCTCGTAATCCGTAATTTTCTGGATGAGCGGGGGTGATGAGACACCTCGTCCGGCATCAAGTGACGCGTTGATGGCACGCCAAGCGACCTCAAACTGTTGTCGTTGTATGGTCGATAGCTTGTTCCATTCGCGCCAAAATTGCTGTCACGTCAAAAACTTTGCCATCTGTTCCCCTTATCATCGCACATGCGCCCAAACCTCCCCCTCACCGCAGGACGCGGCGCAGCACCGAACGGGCGGCATGGTAGCCGCACATGCCATGCACGCCGCCGCCGGGCGGGGTCGATGACGAGCAGAGGAAGAGGTTGCGCACGGGCGTGGCATACGGGTCGACCTGGGGCAGCGGGCGCGTGAATAGCTGCGTCAGATCCTGCGCGCCCCCGTTGATGTCGCCGCCGATGTAGTTGGGGTTGTACGCTTCCAGGTCGGCGGGGGTCATCACATGCCGCGCCAAGATGAGATCGCGGAAGCCGGGGGCGAAGCGTTCGATCTGCGCCTCGATGCGGGCCGTCATGTCGCCCGTGAAGCCGTTGGGGACGTGGCAGTACGCCCAGCCGGTGTGCTGTCCCGCTGGGGCGCGCGTCGCGTCGAAAAGCGATGGCTGCACGAACAGCACATAGGGGTGCTCCGTTACCTGCCCATGCCAGATCGCGCGCTCGCTGGCCGCGATGTCGCCCAGCGTCGGCCCCAGGTGCACCGTCGCCGACCGCGCGCAGTCGGGGTTCGTCCAGGGGATCGGCCCCGCCAAGGCATAGTCGAGCTTATATGCCCCCGGACCGTAGCGAAAGCGTTCCAGTCGCCGCACGTAGCCATCGGGCAATTGGCGGCGGGCGAGCGCGACGAGCTGGCGCGGCGTCACATCCGCCAGGATGGCGCGGGCGGGGGGCAGGTCGTCGAGGTTGCTGATAGGCGTGTCGGTGATGACCTCGCCGCCCAGCGACCGCAGATACGCCACCATGGCATCGGCGATGGCTTGCGACCCGCCCTGTGGAATCGGCCAGCCGACGGCATGACCAAACATTGCCAGCACCAGCCCAAATGCCGCCGACGCGGGCGAGGCCAGCGGCAAGATCGCGTGCGCCGCCATCCCCGCGAAGAAGCCGCGCGTGCGTTCCTCGCGGAAGAG
>JBBQSR010000181.1:0-7493 GCA_038234855.1 Ktedonobacterales bacterium
ACCGCGTCGCGCCCCCGCCCGCCGCCTTGGCCGCGACGATGGCGGCGGCCAGCGTGCCGACGGTGGGCGACTCGAAGAGCGTGCGCAGCAACATCTCGACCTCGAAGGATTCGCGGATGCGCGACATCAACTGCGTCGCCAGCAGCGAATGGCCGCCAAGCTCGAAGAAATTGTCGTTCGCGCCGATGGGGTCTACCCCGAGCAGATCCGTCCAGATCGCGGCCAGGCCGATCTCTTCGGGGGTGCTGGGCGCGACATAGGCGCGGTCGTCGGCACCCGCGCCCTCTGGGGCGGGCAGCGCGCGGCGGTCCACCTTGCCATTCGGCGTCAGGGGCAGGGCGTCGAGCGTGACGAAGGCGGTCGGCAGCATGTACGCGGGCAAGCGTGTTTGCAGGTGGGCACGCAGGTCGGCGCTGGCGGGGGCCTCGCCCGTCACCGTCAGATAGGCGGTGATGCGCTGGTCGCCTGGCGTGTCCTCGCGGACGATGACCACCGCGCGGTTGATGCCGGGGTAGGTCGCGAGGACCGTCTCGATCTCGCCCAGTTCGATGCGGAAGCCGCGCACCTTCACCTGCGAGTCGAGCCGCCCCAGGAACTCGATGGTGCCATCGGGCAGGTAGCGCGCGGCGTCGCCCGTCTTGTAGAAGCGCGTGTCCGTCGCCCCGGTGAAGGGGTTGGCGATGAAGCGTTCCGCCGTCAGGTCGGGTCGTCCACGATAGCCGCGTGCCAGCCCGGCCCCGCCGATGTAGAGTTCCCCTGGCACACCGATGGGCACCGGCCCAAGCTGCGGATCGAGGATGGCGATCTGCGTGTTGGCGATGGGCTTGCCGATGGGGATGCCGCCCTCCGCCGTCGCGCTGACGCGGTGCAGGGTGGACCAGATCGTCGTCTCCGTGGGGCCGTACATATTCCATAGGCTGCCGCCGCGTGCCAGCAGCGCGTCGGCCAGATCGCGGCTCAGCGCCTCGCCGCCGCTCAGCAGCGTCAGGTGCGGCGCGCCCGCCCAGCCCGCGTCGAGCAGCGCCCGCCACGTCGCCGGGGTCGCCTGGATGAGCGTGACGCCCCCATCGGCGATGACGCGGCTCAGTTGTTGCGCGTCCATCGCGGTGTCGCGGCTGACCACGACGACGCGTGCACCGACCACCAGCGGCAGATAGACCTCTAGCCCGGCGATGTCGAACGAGATGCTGGTGAGCGCCAGGCCGACATCGCGCGCCGTCATGCCCGGCTGCTGCTGCATCGCCGCCAAGAAGTTGACCAGCGCGCCATGGGGGATCTGTACGCCCTTGGGCACGCCCGTCGAGCCGGAGGTGTAGATGATGTAGGCCAGGTTGTCGCTGTGCAGCGCCACGGCGGGCGGCGTGGTGCTTTCCTGCGCGATGGTCTGCCATTCGGCGTCCAGCGTGACGCGCGGGCCGACGAAGGCGGGCGCGCTGGCGGCGGTGTCGCTGCCCACCACCAGCGCGGCCAGGTGCGCGTCGCCCACCATGAAGGCTAACCGCTCGGCGGGGTAGTCGGGGTCCAGCGGCACATACGCGCCACCGGCCTTGAGGATGCCGACCATCGCCACCACCATGTCGATGGAGCGGCTGATGCACAGCCCCACCGGCTGATCGGGCCGCACCCCCAGGCGATGCAGGTAGTTCGCCAATTGGTTGGTGCGCGTCTCCAGTTCGCCGTAGCTCAGCGTCTGGCCGTCGCAGGTGATGGCGGGGGCGGCGGGCGTTCGTGCCGCCTGCTCGCTGATGAGCTGCGCGACGGTGCGATCCAGCGGCACGTCCAGGTGGGTGGCGTTCCACTCTTGGGTGATGCGGGCGCGCTCGGGGGCGCTGATGATGGGCAGCCGCGAGATGCGCGTCTCGGGCGCGGCGACGATGCCGTCGATCAGCGCCATGAAGTTCGCTTGCATGCGCGTGATGGTCGGCACGTCGAAGATGTCGGAGTTATATTCGAGGGCGGCCTTGATGATGCCCTCATCCTTCCAGCAGGTCAGCGTCAGGTCGAATTTCGCCGCGACGCGCTTAGTGGTGATCTCGGTCAGGGTCAGGTCGGCCAGCGCGACCTCCTGGTCGGGAGTGTTTTGGTACGCGAACATCACCTGGAAGAGCGGATTATAGCTGAGGCTGCGCTCGGGTTGCAGTTCCTCCACCAGCTTCTCGAAGGGCACGTCCTGGTGGACGAAGGCATTGAGGGCGGTGTCGCGCACGCGCAACAACAGTTCGGCGAAGGTCGGGTCGCCCGCGAGGTTGGCGCGCAGCACCAGCGTGTTGGTGAAAAAGCCGATCAGCGGCTCCAGTTCCACGCGCGTGCGTCCGGCGATGGGCGTGCCCACCACGAAATCGTCCTGGCCGGTGTAGCGCGCGAGGAAGACCTCATACGCCGCCAGCAGCAGCATGAAGGGCGTGACGTTGTACTTGCGGCCCAGCGCCTCGACCGCCTCGGTCTGCGCGGGGGTGAAAAGCCACTTTTCGCGCCCGCCCTCGAAGGACTGCGCGGGGGGGCGGGGACGGTCGCCGGGCAATTCCAGCAGCCCCGGCGCGCCCGTCAGGTGCTCCGTCCAAAAGGCCATTTCTTGCGCCAGCGCCTCGCCGCGCAGCCAGTCCTTTTGCCACGACGCGAAGTCGGCATATTGGATGGCGAGTTCGGGCATCTCTAGTGTCTTGCCCTGCGAATAGGCCGTGTAGAACTGGTTCAGTTCGCGGAAGAAGACGCCCGCCGACCAGCCATCATAGATGATGTGGTGAAAGGTGAAGAACGCGCCGTAGTCGGTGTCGCTCATCTTCAGGAAGCGGACGCGCAGCAGCGGTCCCTGCGTCAAGCTGAAGGGGATGGCGGCCTCGGCCTGACCCAGACGGCTGAGTTCCGCCGCCTGCTCGGCGAGGGGCACCTGTGTCAGGTCATCGACCGGCATCGACAGGGGCAGGGCAGGCAGGACGATCTGGATCGGTCGGCCATCCTCCGTGCCAAAGATGGTGCGTAGCGTCTCGTGGCGATCCACCATCGCTTGCACGCTACGCTTGAGGGCGGGCAGATCGACATTGCCCTGGAGTCGAAAGGTGAGCATGAGGTTATAGAGCGAGCTATCCGGCTCGAACTGGTCGAGGAACCAGAGCCGCTCTTGCGCGAAGGAGGTCGGTGAACGAAACACAGCGGCTTCGTCGTTGTTCTGTTGCGCGCCGATGGAATCCGCCGGGGATTCACGGGTCGTCATGGGGGCTATCCTTCCTGGTGCGGCGGGCGCGAGGGCCGCCAGCGATGTGGGCGAGGCGCGCGGCGGCTGGCACTGGGCCGCACCGCCGCGCTACTTTTCAGAGCGTCAGGTGCAGGTCCGTTCGACCGTCGATGATATGGTGGGCGACCGTGCCGCCGCAGAATCGTTGGATGTAGCTCGCCAGTTGCGCCATGCAGGCGTGCAGGGTCGTGGTGGCGATGCCCGCCCCCGTCGCCTCGCACACCAGCACGATCTCGGTCGAGTCGGGGGTGATCTTGGTGGCGTCGCAGTCGCGGTAATTCCAGCGGCGCGTTAGCACCTGGGCGGCGTCGCCATACACCACCTCACCGGCATAGGTCGTCTCGGCAGCCGTGCCACCGATGGGCGTGAAGGCTTCGCCGCCGGGCGAAAACCGCAGGGTGATGTCGCCCGTCACCTGGGCCAGATCATAACCGCCGATGGGCAAATAGAATTCCGTTTCAATGGCTAGATACGCGTCGACGGCTGGCGAAATGGTGGGCAATGGATCGCCGCGCAAGACGCGCCGCAGCAGCGCCTCGGCGGTGGGGCGAAATTCATTAGGCTTCGTGCCGAATTTTTTATACGTCTCGCGCCATGCCGCGATGGCGGGGTCTTGCACCAGTGTCTCGACCGTGAAGCGTTCGCGCAGGGCGGCCTCGTCGGCGCGCATCAGGGCTTGCAGGTCCGCATGCGTCCCCTGGTTGTCGATGCCACGCGCCGTCAGCACCCCGATCCGCAGATCGGGGAACGCCGCGACCACTTCCGGTGCGATGTGTAATTCCATTACCAAACCATCCTTTTTTGCCGCCAGACCCAGTGGTCTGGCGACAGCGTTGAAGAATCCCTATACATCATTACACCATTTTCCTAAAGCTAGGATGAAAGCTCGGCGGGGCCGCGCCCCTGGGCGTGAAATTTGGCGATGTCGTGTGGCCGCCGGATGTCTTGCAGCACCGATGGCGCGTCGCGCCGCCGCTGAAAGAAGAAGCCGTCGCAGTGGTGCGCCGCCGCGTACTGCGGCACCACCAGCAGCATCTTATGCGCCTCGGCCAGCCGGTAATGCGGGATGAGGGGAAACAGATGATGCGTCAGGTGATAGAGGTCGTCGTGGTGCGGCCCCATCAACCATTGCATCCACAGCACGCTGGTCCAGTTGCGCGTCGCCATCCAGGCGTCGAACTCGAAGAGGCCCGCGTGCTCGGCCATCTCATTCCAGTAGCGGATGACCTGGAACGAGGTGCAAAAGGGTACGAGCCAAAAGAGCAAGAAGCCCATCCACACATGCGTCACCACCACGCCGACGATGATCAGCGCGATGAAGCCATAGCGGATCGGCGATTCGTCCTTGCGCTCGTCCTTCAGCGACAGCGCCGACTTGATGTTATAAAACGCGTGCATCAGCAGGATCGGGCGCATGATGTGCAAGCGAAAGAACGCCCAGACTCCGCTGGGCGGCGACACCAGCCCCAGTTCCGTGTATCGCTGAATCTTGGGGTCACGGTTGATATCCCATAAGAAGCCGTGATGGATGTAGTGATTCGACTGATAGGCGGTGAAGCTGGCACCCATTGGATAGGACGTGAGGAAACGCCCGATCACCGAATTCGCCGTGCGGTTCTTGAAAAGTTTCTTATGGCTCGCCTCGTGCAGCAGGTTCATCAGACCGCGCTGGCGCGAACCGATGATGATGACGGCGGCGACATACACAAAGGGGTTCATGCGCGCCAGGCTCGTGGCGACGATGGCGAGCGCGACGACCAGCCAATCTGCGCCAACATAGAGGATATTGTGCCAGTTATCTTTCGCTTCGAGCGCCGCCAAGCGTTCTAGGATGGCTTCGGGAATGTCTTTTTTATAGCCCTTGCGGGCGGCGATTTGTTCGGATGGGGTGATTTCGCTCTGCGGGAGGGTCGGTGAACGAAGCATTCCCAGTTCAGCCTTTCTGGTGCGCGCCACGCCAGCGCGCTCATGACCACAATCCGTTGTTTGGGCCGATCTCCCTCGGGCTACGGTGACGGGGCCAGGGGAGGGATCTGCCTGGTCGCGCTATCAAACGCACGGTCGGTCGGTAGGAAAAAAAGTTTCTCACCCTGCCAGAGCCGTGTGGAGAGCGCCCCAAGGGTCAACAAAAAGAGAAAACATACCCGTCGCTGCGGCGCATGTGCGCGCGGCGCGGTTGCCGCGGCCCCGCATCCCCTATGAGGGGCGCGGGGCTGCACTCAGGCGGATGGCTGCACGATCAGGTGCCCCGTCCCAGTGAGCGTCGCCAGGTCGATGTCGGCGACGCAGCGCACTGGCACGAAGTCGAGGGTGAGGGTGCCCTCGATGTGCACTTGCCCCGTCGCGTGCGCGAAATCGGCCCCGGCGGTCTGTGTGGCGGCGCGGTCCAGCCGCACGCCCAGGTCGGTGCCGCCGCGCGTCTCGGTGAATTTGATGAAGACATAGCCCAGTTGTTCGATGCGCTCTTGCAGGTCGGCGATCTGTGGGGACGGTCCGCCCACTGTCACAGGTTGCCCGCCACGCGCGAGTCGTTCCACTAACTCGTTCACGATTGATCCTCCACCCGACTTCATGCGAAATGCTGTATGGTTGGCTCGGTGTCTGCCCACTATTGGGCTGGTGTCTCGCTGGCTGTGGTGACGAGGGGGCGCACATCGTCGGGGATGGCAAAGTGCAATGTCTCGGTACAGAAGGCTTGCCACTGGGGCGTGACATCGGCGAAGAGCACCTGATCGCGCTGGATGGGGCTGGCCGCGACCGTGAAGTCATCCCACAGATAGACGATGCTGTCATCGGCGAGCGTGGGCAGGGTGTCGCGCACCTGCGGTTGCCAGTCGGGGAACTGGCGAAGGTCACGCAGGTGGTAGGCTTTGCAGTACGAGCGCACGGGATTGAACATCCTTCAATGGATTTCGCGAGCTAGCGACGTTGCTAGGGCCTCGTCGTCAAGTTGCCGCGCATCCTAGTGTAGCATAAGAGTGCGGGCCAGGTCAATCACCTGCGACGACCTCTTTTGGCGAATTTGTTGCGGGTCGATGTCGTACCAAGCGCGATATCGCCGAGTTTCACGCTGATGCCCCAGGTGTTGGTGGTTTCCAGATTGCTCAGGACGATGACGATGACGCCGTCCTGCGGATAGATGCCGTTCGAGGCAAGGAAGCCGTCGATGCGGCCCCAATGGTAGTCATAGCGGTGCCCGCTCTGGTCGGCGATGAACCAGCCATAGCCATAGCCCAGGTCGTTCGACATCAGGCACCCCCCCGACGGGCACGGCGTCTGGATGGCGAACATCTCGGCCAGCGCCGCCGTCGGGACGAGCCGACCCGTCAGCAACGCGCGATCCCAAGTAAAAAGATCCCCGACTGTGGAATAGAGCGCCCCCGCCGCGTAAAACTCGGACATGGCGATGAAGACGGGATGGTTGCCCGGCCCCAGATAGCCATCTGCGTGGGTCGGCAGCGCGGGCGTGTCGCTGTCGTACCCCGTGTCGTGCAATCCCAATGGCTGAAAGATGTTTTGGGTCAGAAAGTCGGCGTAGCTCTGCCCCGACACGCGCTCGATGATGCTGCCCAGCACGACGTAGTTCGAGTTGCTATAGCTCCACCGGGACCCCGGCGTGAAGCTGAGCGGGCGCGCCTTGAAGCGGTCGATGAGCCCCGTTGGCGTGACGGCCGTGCCGATCAGCGAGGGGAAATCGCCGAAATTCGTGTAGTCGGGGATGCCCGAGGTGTGCGTGAGTAACTGTTGCAGTGTGAGCGATGACCATGCCGCCGGGCAGTCCGTGATATACTGGCACAGCCGGTCGTGCACGTTCAGCTTGCCCCGCTGTTGCAGCAGCAAGAGCGCCATCGCGGTGAACTGTTTGGTGATGGACCCGATGCGGAAGCGCGTCTGCGGGGTGTTGGCGATGTGCTGTTCCTCGCTGGCGAGGCCATAGCCTTTGCTCAGCAAGATGGTCGAGCCGCGCGCGACCAAGATGGACGCCGTCACGTTGCCGCTGGCGTTGATGCCGCTGAGGTAATGGTCGAGCCGCTGGGTCGTCACGGCGTCGGTGAGCGGGGTGCCTGGTGGCGGACTCACGCTGGGGGTGCTCCTGCTGGGTTGATCGGTCGCGGTGGTCCCCGCGACGGGCTGGCACGCGACGAGGGTCAGGGCGAGGCTCAGCAGCGCCAGCCGCCCCCACCGCCGCCAGGGCGAGTGGGGCGCGGCGCTGACGCCACACGAGGCAAAATGATGATGCGACACGGATGGGAAACGGCGC
>JBBQSR010000182.1:0-7490 GCA_038234855.1 Ktedonobacterales bacterium
ATGTCGAGCAGCAGGAACGGCGTTTCGTCCCCACCTGGCTCGGCGAGACGGTCAACGAACTGATGGTGAAACACTTCCCTGAAATCGTTGATAGCAACTTCACCGCCGATATGGAACGCCGCCTCGACGCCGTAGAGGAAGGCTCGACGGTATGGACGGCCTTCCTGAAAGATTTCTATGATCGCTTGAAGACGACGCTGGGCGTGGCCGAAAAAGAGATGGATTTCGTCAAGAAGCCGACGGAGGAGCTAGGCGAACCATGCCCCACCTGCGGCAAGCCGCTCTTGATCCGTCAGGGCCGCTTCGGGCGCTTCATCTCGTGCTCGGGCTACCCGGAATGCGAGTACAAGGCACAATTGCTCAACAAAGTCGGCGTCAAGTGCCCCACCGACGGTGGCGAATTGGTAGAGCGCAAGTCGCGCGGACGCGGCAAAATCTTCTTTGGCTGCGCGAACTATCCCAACTGCACCTACGCCACGTGGAACAAGCCCATCGCCCTGCCCTGCCCAGAGGATGGCGGGCTGCTGACCGTCGGCAACGGGGCACGCGTCGCCGTCTGCCAGAAATGTGGGGCCGAGGTCGCCGACTTCGCCACCAGTGAACCGGTGGTCGTCGGCCACCGCGCCGTTGGCGAGGCCGCCGAAAAGCCCAAGCGCGTCACCCGCGCCCGCAAGACCATGACGGAGGGTGCTGAGGGCGAGGAGGTCGCCGCCAGCGCCGCGCCACGCGCCCGCACCGCCACGCGCACCAAGGCCGCGACCGCCACCAAGACGACCACGACGCGCCGCACCGCCGCCAGCAAATCCGGCGCGACCGCCATCAAACGTGCCCCCGCCGCGAAAAAAGCGACCACCGTCAAGAAAGAGCCAAGCGCCGCCAGCACCGCGAAAAAGCCGCGCAACACCGTCGCGCGCAAGCTCGCCGCCAGCCACATCAGCGACGACGCCACCCCGGCAGCGGAGGAGTAAACACGCGATGCACGACATGCATGCGACGACCATCCTCGCCGTGCGGCGCGGCGACCAGACCGCGCTGGCGGGCGACGGACAGGTGACGGTCGGCGATCTGGTGATGAAGCACACCGCGCGCAAGCTGCGCCTCATCCAGAATGAGACGGTGGCGACGGGCTTCGCGGGGTCCACCGCCGACGCGCTGACGCTCTTTGAGCGATTCGAGCAGCAGTTGACGCGGCTGGGCGGCAACCTGCGCCGCGCCGCCGTGGAGCTGAGCAAAGACTGGCGCTCCGACAAGATGCTGCGCCGACTGGAGGCGCTGATGATCGTCGCGGATGCCGGACAGATGTTCGTGCTGACGGGCGATGGCGACGTGATCGAGCCGGATGACGGCATCGCGGCCATCGGCTCGGGCGGGGCCTATGCTCAGGCCGCCGCGCGTGCCCTGCTGCGGCACACCGACATGGACGCCACCGCCATCGTCCGCGCCGCCATGGACATTGCCGCCGCGATGTGCATCTATACGAATGACCAGATCAACGTGGTGACGTTGGGGGCGCAGCAATCGTCGAAAAATTCATGAATCTGGATGCGTTGCCTACTATGAAAGATTTGACGCCACAAGCGATCGTTCAGGAACTGGATCGCTTCATCATCGGGCAGCCGCGCGCGAAACGCGCCGTGGCCGTCGCGCTGCGCAATCGCCACCGCCGCATGCAGTTGCCCGAGGCCATGCGCGCCGAGGTCACACCCAAGAACATCCTGATGATCGGCCCGACCGGCGTGGGCAAGACCGAGATCGCGCGGCGCATCGCCAAGCTGGCCGCCGCGCCCTTCCTCAAGGTCGAGGTGACGAAGTTCACCCAGGTGGGCTATGTGGGCCGCGATGTCGACTCGATCATCCGCGACCTGATGGAAACGGCCATCCACATGGTGCAAGATGAGCGCGAGGCTGATGTGCAGCCCCAGGCCGAGTCGCGCGCCCACGAGCGCATCCTTACCTATCTGACGACGCCCAAGACGGCCCGCGAGATCGCCGCCGAACTGGGGATCGAGCCAGAGCATAGCGCCGAGGGCGAGGGCGTCATGGTGACGGCCAGCAGCGGGCGTGGGCGGCGGGCACCCCAGGCCAGCGGCTCGGGCGCGAAGCTGGCGACCACCCAGGCAGCGACCGCGCGCGGCGAGACGGCGCGCACCCGCAACCAACGCAAGAAGCGCATCGCCGAGGCGCTGGCGAATCACCAACTGGAAGAACGCATCATCGAGATCGAGCTAGACCCCGATGACCCCATCGACTCGATGCTGGAATACGTCACCAACATCAGCACCGATGACACGGGCGAGGTGGTCAGCGGCTTCTTTACCCCGCCGATGCTGGGCAACCATCGCCGCACCCGCCGCGTCTCGGTGCGCGACGCCCGCCGCCTGATCACGCGCGAAGAGGCGCAAAAGCTGATCGACATGGACCAAGTGATCGAGGAAGCCACGCGCCGCGCCGAACAGAACGGCATCGTCTTTCTGGACGAGATCGACAAGATCGTCGGCACCAAGATCGACATGGGGCCAGATGTCGCGGGCGAGGGCGTGCAGCGCGACCTGCTGCCCATCGTCGAGGGTTCGACCGTCACGACGCGCTATGGGCCGATCCGCACCGACTACATCCTGTGGATCGCGGCGGGAGCCTTTCACAAGCACAAGCCTTCGGACCTCATCCCCGAGCTACAGGGCCGCTTCCCCCTGCGCGTCGAATTGGATGCGCTGAGCGAGGCCGATTTCCGTGCCATCCTCAGCCAGCCCGAGCACGCGCTGACGCGCCAATATCAGCATCTGCTGGCGACCGAGGATGTGCACCTGATCTTCACCGAGGACGCGCTAGACGCGATGGCCCGCTATGCCTGCACCATGAACGACCGCCAAGAAAACATCGGCGCGCGGCGGCTGCACACCATCATCGAGAACGTCGTGGAAGACCTCTCCTTCGACGCGCCGAATATGGCTGGGCAGACCGTCACCATCGACGCCGCCTTCGTTGACGGTCGCCTGGGGGCCATCATGGCGAACGAGGACCTGAGCCGCTATATCTTGTGATGCGTCGCAGATGATCTTCAACGTCGCGGGTAAGGGATGGGATGCCGTGACGGGCCTCGGCAGCCCCAACGCGCCGAACCTGCTGCCATACCTCATCGCCGCCACCGCCAACCCATAACACATCGCGCACGCGGAATCGGCCTTGCACTATCCTGGCATAACATGGGTCCAGCGCGGGGCTGCAAACTCGTGGTAAACTTTCGCGGTAATTGGCAACATCCGCCCGCTGGTCGTCGCGGTGACGGGTATGGGTGCGCTATGATGGTGGGCAGAACACCTTCACCGGAGATGGAGCACCGCTTGCCTATGATCGCGCGTCATCGTTTCGCACCAATCATGTTACTCGTGTGCCTGGTGGTGAGCGCGTGCTCGCTGCGCACCGCCAGCACGGGCGGCACCTCACCCACCGCCGTGCCGGGGGGCACGGGTGTCGCCACCCCCACCACCCCCCTGTCGCTCAAAAACCTGAACGTTGACCAGTTTCGCAAATCCTATGGCATCGATCAACTCATCGCCAAGGGATTTACGGGCAAGGGACAAAGCATCGTCGATATCGTTTCCTTTGGCAGCCCCACACTGGTGGCCGATGTGGCGGCATTCAGCCAGCGATATGGTCTGCCCCCGGCGGTCATCGACCAGCAATATCCCGTCGGGCCAGTGAATTTCGACCCGAACAACAACGAGATGGCTGGCTGGATGGGCGAAACCGAACTGGATGTCGAGATCATCCACGCCCTCGCGCCCGATGCGAAGATCGTGGTGCTGGCAAGCCCCGTCGCTGAGACGGAGGGCACCGTTGGCCTCCCCGAATTCTTGAAGATGGAGCAGTACGCCGTCGACAACCACCTGGGGGCCATCGTCTCGCAGAGCTGGGGGGCCTCGGAAGCGACGCTTCAAGACAGCGCGGGGCAAGCCACCGTCGCTCAGTGGGATGCCTTCTTCCAAGCCACCACCAAGCAGGGTATCACCTACTTTGGCTCGTCGGGCGATGGCGGCGCGACGGATTACACCGACCTCGCGGGCACGCAGCTCGCGACCGTCCCCACCACCAGCTTCCCGACGGATGATCCCTGGGTGACGAGCATCGGCGGCACCACCGTCGAGACGAGTGCCACGCAGCAGCGCGAGGTCGCGTGGAATGGCAGCGGCGGCGGATTCAGCGCCTTCAACAGCACGCCCAGCTATCAGGCGGGCGTCGCGGGCAATTCACCCACACCCTTTGGCGGCAAGCGTGGCGTGCCCGATGTCTCGGCGAATGCCGACCCCGCGACGGGCTTGATCATCAACATCGGCGGCCAGTGGACCGGCGCGGGCGGCACCAGCGCCAGCGCGCCCGTGTGGGCCGCGCTCATCGCCATCGCCAACCAGATGGCTGGGCACAACCTGGGCTTCATCAACCCCGCGCTTTACCAGATCGGCACGTCAGACAAGGCCGCACGAGATTTCAACGACATCACCATCGGCAACAACAACGTCAACAGCAAGGGCGTCGTCGTGCACGGCTTCGGCGCGGTGAAGGGTTGGGACGCCGTGACGGGCCTCGGCAGCCCCAACGCCCCTAATCTGCTGCCCGACCTCATCGCCGCCGTCGCCACGCCATAAACGCCGCACCCGCGCGCGGGGTGGCGCGGCATCAGACGCGCGTCTCGCCCTGGGCGAGGCCGCATGCGGGCGGTACGCGTTCAGGGCAATCGGCAACAGGTGGCCATGGGTCATTGCGGAAGCAGGCAAGAATGCGCTAAGATGGGTGACGGAGAAAAAGCCACTGAAATGGAGCACTGCTTGCTTATGATCGCGCGCCATCGTTTCCCATGGATCAGTCTATTGTTGTGCTGCTTTTTGGCAGCATGTGCCGGGGGGAATAGCAGCACGCATGCTACCTCGCCCGTCGCGACGGCAACGGCGCCCGTCAGCACGCTCGTGCCGACGCCGTCGCAATCATTGCCCACACACAGCCTCTCACTCGCCGCCTTCCGCAAAGCCTACGGAATCGATCAGCTGATCGCGAAGGGGTTTACGGGCAAGGGGCAAACGATCATCGATATCGTTTCATTCGGCAGCCCGACGTTACAGAAAGATGTGGATGCATTCGACCAACGTAACGGCTTGCCCGCGATCACGATCGATCAGCGCTATCCGGTCGGCGCGGTGAATTTTAACGCCAACGATAACGAGGAGGTGGGGTGGCAGGTCGAAACGACACTGGATGTCGAGATCATGCATGCCATCGCGCCAGACGCGAAGATCGTGGTGCTGGCCAGCCCCGTCGCCGAGACGGAAGGCACGGTCGGCCTGCCCGAATTTCGCAAGATGGAACAATACGCCTTCGATAATCACCTGGGCGCTATCGTCTCACAAAGCTGGGGCGCGTCAGAGTATACCTTGCGTGACGCCGCCGGGCAAGCCGAAATCGCCGCCTGGGACGCCTTCTATCAATCCACGACGAAGCAAGGCATCACCTATCTCGCGGGTTCGGGGGACTTTGGCGCGGCGGAACTCGCTGGCTTTCAGCATGGCGTCTATGTGCCGGTGGCCACCAGTGGTTTCCCCGACGACAGCCCATGGGTGACGGCGGTCGGGGGCACCACGGTGCAAAGCGACGGGACGCAGTTCCGCGAGGTGTCGTGGCCGGGGAGTGGCGGTGGTTTCAGCGCCTTCTATCCCACGCCAGATTATCAGAAGTCCACCGCCAGTGCCTCGGCGACGCCATTTGGCGGCAAACGGGGCCTGCCTGATGTCGCCGCGAACGCCGATGGCACAACGGAGATCCCGATCTATGTCGGCTCGCTTGGCGGCGCGCTCACCGTTGGCGGCACGAGTGCCAGCACGCCGATTTGGGCGGGCCTTGTCGCCATCGCCAACCAGATGGCGGGGCACAACCTGGGCTTCATCAACCCCGCGCTCTATCAGATTGGCGCGTCAGACAAGGCCGCGCTGGATTTCAACGACATCACCGTGGGCAACAATACCTTCAGCCAAAGTGGCGTCGTCGTGCAGGGCTTCGACGCTGGGAAGGGCTGGGACGCTGTGACGGGCCTCGGCAGCCCCAACGCGCCGAATCTGTTGCCCGACCTCATCGCTGCCATGAAGTAGGGACAACAGGGGACGAGACACGAGGGGCACGAAGCACAGACGGATACGACGCCTGCCGTTGCGCTTCGTGCCCTTCCCTGTCTTTTTCCTTTCGGGTCGTCTTTGCCTATCCCCCATCTGCCCTTCGTGGTTGACGAAACAATTCGGCTATGGTACGGTAGGGCGGCAAAGATACACACCCCCCCAATCCCACGCGGCGGCGCGTGAGGCATGTCTGGAGATTGCTTACACATGGCGAACGAGAGCACCCAAGGCCAACGCGGGGCATCCCCCGACATCATCTACCGTCTGGCCTACTATTACGACACCAAGACCTTTTTGACATCGGTTGCGCTCGGCATCTATACCGCGCTTTCGGCGCATCCGCTCTCGTCGCAAGACCTCGCCCGACGTCTGAGTCTGCACCCCGAAGCCTGCGAGGTGTTGCTGAACGCCCTGGTGGCGCTGGAACTGCTGCACACGCAGATCGACAACCACTCTGGCGACCTCGTCTTCGCCAACACCCCCGTCGCCGACACATATCTGGTGGAGGGTCGCCCCGAATATATGGGCGAATGGTTGCGCGTCGATGACCAGTCGTGGGAGGTCTGGGGCGACCTGGAACACGTCACGCGCGGCTATGGTCGCCGCAAGCAATCAATCTACGCCCCTACCTCGGCGGAGGCCGTCAAGCTGGCCTATATGTACGACCAGGAAGCGCAATCCCTCTCGCCCAAGGTCATCGACGAACTCGATGTCACCGATGAATCCACCAAGCGCGTGCTGGATATCGGCGGCGGTGGCGGGCGCTACGCGGCGGAAGCCGTGCGGCGCGGGCAGCACATCAGCGGCGTCGTCTTTGACCGCCCGCCCGTCCGCGCCGTCTTTGACAATGTCGTGAAGCAGACGAATCTGGCGGGGCGCATGTCCTTCATCTCGGGCGACTTCCACACCGATGTGCTGCCGCGCAACTTTAGCCTGGCGATGGTCTTTGACGTGCTGCACCTGCAAGGGCCGCCAAAGAACCGCGACCTGCTGTGGCGCGTGCGTGGTTCGCTGGAGCCGGGTGGCCGTGTCGCCATCAAAGAGGTGCTGCTCAACGACAACCACACCAGCCCCCGCCGCGCCGCGCTCTTCTCGGTGAACATGATGGCCCACTTCCCCGATGCCCGCTGCTACTCCGCCAAAGAGATCGCTTCCTGGCTGGCCGAGGCGGGCTTCGACGAGATCCGCGTCCACGACACCTTCCCCGGCCTGATGACCGCGCGGGTGCCCGTGGTGAACAGCTAAGCGACAAAGACAGCAAAAGACGATCGCTGAGGCATACAGCGCCTCAGCGATCGTCTTTTGCTGCCTCAGCGCTTCTGGCCCCAGGCG